>NZ_QOAY01000012.1:0-10951 GCF_003314775.1 Microbacterium sp. H6
CGGGCGGATGCCGGGCGAGACCTGGCGGCGACCCCCTACGCGGTGGGTGAACAGGTGCCCTACGGCTTCCGGGTCGACAACCGCAGTCCGGTCACGGTCTCGGTGGTTCCCGCATCCGGTGACTTCTCGCCCTTCCTCCCGCCGGGGGCAGGAAACTGTCGGTATCGGGACCTGCCGGTCGGCGCGGGGTACGACTGCGGGACCGCGCGCCACACGGTGACCCAGGCCGACATCGACCGCGGCTTCTTCGTCGCCGACACGACGTGGACGGTCGAGGCGGCAGGGCAGTCGACGAAACGCATCGCCGTGGCGGGTGGCGAGGTCGATGTGATCGCGCGCACCCCCGGGGTGTCCGGCGCAGCAGTGGGTGAGTGGGCGGACGGGAACGGGAACGGCGTGGCCGATGCCTCCGACACCGTGACGTGGACCCGCACCGTCGAGAACATCGGCAACGTCGCGCTCGATGCCGTGACCGCTGCCGGAGCGGACGTGGGGGTGCTCGCCCCCGGTGAGAGGACGACCCTCGATCCGATCGTCGTCCGGCTCACGACCGACGACATCGCGCGCGGGTCGATCGATTCGGCCCCCTTCGATGCGGCGGCGGTGAACGGGGCGCTCGAGGTCTCCGCTTCGATCGACGCCTCGCCGCTCGTGCTTCCCATCGCCGCCGCATGGAGCACCGGGACCGTGTATGCCGAGGGGCAGCTCGTCTCGCTCGACGGGCGCCTGTGGCAGGCGTCGTGGTGGACGCGCGACCAGCGCCCAGGCGACCCCGTCGGTCCGTGGCAGGAGCTCCTATCCGACGCGGAGGGAGCGACCGTGTGGACGGCCACCCGCGTCTTCACCGCCGGCGATGCTGTCGTGCACGACGGCATGCGTTTCGAGGCGAAGTGGTGGACGCGCAACCAGCAGCCGGAAGCTGCGACGACCGGCGGCCCGTGGCGGACGCTCGACTGACGCTCCTCCGCAGAGGGGGCAGCCGACGAGCGTCCTGAAAACTCACAGCCCGTTCCCAGGGCTGCGGGACCAAATCGGGCCGCTCGTCGGTTCTTCTCTGAGACGGCGCAGCCAGCGATGTCGGAGAAGGAGCCAGATCATGTCGAACGACTACGGCAAGACCCCCGAGGCCGTCAGCGGCCTCACCCACCTGCAGTACGAGGTGACGCAGCAGGACGCCACAGAGCCGCCGTTCCGCAACGCCTACTGGAACAACCACGACGACGGCATCTACGTCGATGTCGTGTCCGGCGAGCCCCTGTTCTCGTCGACCGACAAGTTCGACAGCGGTACCGGCTGGCCGAGCTTCACGAAGCCCATCGACGCCGACGCGGTGACCACGCGCACCGACCGGTCGCTGTGGATGAAGCGCACCGAGGCCCGTTCCGCCGGTGCGGACAGCCATCTCGGACACGTCTTCGACGACGGACCCCGCGCCGAGGGCGGTCTGCGCTACTGCATGAACTCCGCGGCCCTTCGCTTCATCCCGGCGGACAGCCTGGAGGAAGAGGGGTACGGTCGCTACAGCGTCCTCTTCGCACGCCCCACCACCACCGACACCCCCGACACCGCTGAGGAGCAGTCATGACCGACGACGGAAACATCACCCGCACCCCTGGAACCGAGACGGCCGTGCTCGCCGGCGGCTGTTTCTGGGGCATGGAAGACCTGATCCGCCGTCAGCCCGGCGTGCTCGACACCCGCGTCGGCTACACCGGCGGCTCGAACGACCACGCGACCTATCGCAACCACCCCGGCCATGCCGAGGCGGTCGAGATCGTGTTCGACCCGACGAAGACGACGTACCGCGACATCCTCGCGTTCTTCTTCCAGATCCATGACCCGTCGACCAAGGACCGTCAGGGCAACGACATCGGATCGAGCTATCGTTCCGCGATCTTCCCGCTCACACCGGAGCAGGAGACGGTCGCGCGCGACACGATCGCCGACGTCGACGCGTCCGGTCTCTGGCCCGCGAAGGCCGTCACCACGATCGAGCCGGCCGGTCCCTTCTGGCAGGCCGAGGAGGAGCACCAGGACTACCTGATCAAGTACCCGAACGGCTACACCTGCCACTTCCCGCGTGCGGGATGGGTGCTGCCGAAGCGCGACGAGGCCGCCGCCGTCTGAGCGCATCCCGACGTGTGGCCCGGTCGCCTGTCGACCGGGTCACACGTGTGTCGGATGGGTCTCTGCGGGCGAGGACTCTGCGGGCTAGGACTCGGCGGGCTGGGACTCTGCGAGGAACGCCACGGCCGCTTCCTTGAAGTCGCGGGAACCGGGGGCATTGAAGTGGTTCCGGTTCGGGATCTCGAAGAACCGACCGTCGGGGGCGGCCGCGGCCAGAGCCCGCGAGCCCTCGATGATCGCGTCCTTCGACCCGGTGGCGAAGAGGATCGGTCGAGTCGGCGCATCCGAGGGATCGGGGTCGATCATGCCCGATGCCCGCATGCCCTCGGCGAGTGCGACGAGCGCCTGCAGGTCGTTGCCGGGCACCCGCTCGGTCAGCGCGATGTAGTTCTGTGTCGTCCGGTCGGCCACCGGCGTGCCATCGGCGATGTAGGCCCGCACCTGATCGAGGTCGAGCCGCGCGAGAGGGATGCCGTCCGGCACGCCTCCGAGCACCGCCCGTCCGATGCGATGCGGCAGCTCGCGGACGACCTCCCAGCCCACCCGCGCGCCGAGGGAGTACCCGACGTAGAACGCGTCGTCGACGAGGTACGTGTCCATCACGGTCTCGACGTCGGTGACCAGGGTGCGGATGCGATAGCCGTCGGGGTCGTGCGGCTTCTCGCTGAGGCCGTGCCCCCGCTGGTCGAGCGCCAGCACCCGATAGCCCGCACGCGTGAGCTCACGCACCCAGCCCGTGAGCACCCAGTTGTCGCGCGCGTTCGATGCGAAGCCGTGCACGATGACCACGACCGGGGCGTCGAGCTCACCCCAGGTGTAGGTCGCCAGCCGGGTGCCGTCGGCGGCGTACACGTGTTGGGGTGCGGGCATGCTGGTCAGGTCGGAGAGAGGGACGGCCACCTCTCCATCTTGGCCCTGTTCGCGGACGCGGGGCTCAGACGCCTTCGCGGGTCTGGGCGATGGGGCGGGCATCACCGGGCCACGGGGCACTGCGAGAAACGGCCCCCGGGGACCGAAGTCCCCGGGGGCCGTTTCTCGTTCCGGCGATCGCGAGGATCAGACCCGATCGCGCAGGGCGGCACCGAGCTCGGCGTCGACGTTCGTCCAGTACTGGAAGAAGCGCTCGCGGATGGCGTCGACCGTGATCGAACGCCCCTGACCGGTCAGGGTCTCCAGGAAGCGCGCGCGCTGCTCACCGTCGAACACGTCGCGGTAGAGCGTGCCCGGCTGGCCGAAGTCGTCGTCCTCGGCGTGCAGGGTCGCGGCGGAGCGCTGGATCTCGCCGTCGGCTTCCCAGTTCACCTCGATGCCCTTCGACGGGTCGGCCTCCGGTCCGCCTGCCGCTCCGTAGGAGTTCGGCTGGTAGGTGCGGTGCGCGGCATCGTTGAACTGGTAGCGCATCGAGCCCTCGTGCTGGTAGTTGCGCGCCTCGCTCGCGTGCGGCTGGTTCACCGGCAGCTGGTTGTAGTTCGGGCCGATGCGGTGACGCTGGGCATCCGGGTAGGCGAAGATGCGCCCCATCAGCATCTTGTCCGGGGAGATGCCGGTGCCGGGCACCTGGTTCGATGGCGAGAAGGCGGCCTGCTCGATCTGCGCGAAGAAGTTCTCCGGGTTGCGGTTCAGGGTCAGGGTGCCGACCTTGATGCGCGGGTAGTCCTTCTTGGAGATGGTCTTGGTGAGGTCGAACGGGTTGAACCGGTAGTCCTTGGCCTCGTCGTACGGCATGATCTGCACGTAGAGGTCCCACTTCGGGAACTCGCCGTCGGCGATCGAGCGGAACAGGTCGCGACGGTAGTGGTCGGCGTCCGACCCGGCGAGCTGCTCGGCCTCTTCGTTGCTCATCGCCTCGACGCCCTGCTGCGAGATGAAGTGGTACTTCACCCAGAAGACCTCGCCCGCGGCGTTGATCCACGAGTAGGTGTGCGAGCCGTAGCCGTTCATGTGGCGCCAGCTGAGGGGGAGACCGCGGTCTCCCATGAGATACGTGACCTGGTGGGCGCTCTCCGGCGACAGGGTCCAGAAGTCCCACTGCATGTCGGGGTCGCGCAGGCCCGAGTCGGCCAGTCGCTTCTGCGAGTGGATGAAGTCCGGAAACTTGATCGCGTCGCGCAGGAAGAACGTCGGAGTGTTGTTGCCGACGATGTCGAGGTTGCCCTCCTCGGAGTACATGCGGAGCGAGAAGCCGCGCACATCGCGCCAGGTGTCGGGCGAACCCTGCTCGCCGGCGACCGAGGAGAAGCGGATCAGGGTCTCGCTCGTCGCTCCCGGCTGGAAGACGGCTGCCCGCGTGTAGGCGGACACGTCTTCGGTGACGACGAACTCGCCGAACGCGCCGCCTCCCTTCGCGTGCGGGTTGCGCTCCGGCACCCGCTCGCGGTTGAAGGCCGCGATCTTCTCGACCAGGTAGTGGTCGTGCAGGACGGTGGGGCCGTCGGCACCGACGGTGAGCGAATGCGTGTCGCTCGCGATCGGGGCTCCGGCCTGCGTGGTGGTGGCAGGTTTCGTCATGGTGTTCTCCTTCTCCGCGTGGGCGCGACGATCACCCCCATCCGGGGACGGGCGATCGGCGGCCCTGCTACTGCGCGGCGTTCTGGCAACTGGGGCACAGGCCCCAGAAGGTGACTTCGGCTGTCTGGACGGTGAATCCCCCCGTCGAGGACGGGGTGAGACACGGAGCTTCACCGACGACGCAGTCCACATCGCCGATCGCACCGCAGGAGGTGCAGACGACGTGGTGGTGGTTGTCATCGATGCGCCGCTCGTAGAGCGCTGCGGAACCTGCCGGTTCGATCCGGCGGATGAGACCCGCCGTCGTCAGGTCCGCGAGGATGTTGTGCACCGACTGGATCGACGTGGTCGGCAGCACTTCGGACACGGCGCGGTAGACCCGCTCCGCATCCGTATGGGCCATGGAGTCGAGAGCCTCGAGAACGGCGACGCGGCCCGCGGTCGCCCGAAGCCCAGCGCCGCGAAGCGCCGAGTCGAGTTCTGTCTCCATCCCCCGAGGCTACCTTGTTTTTTGAATAACTCAAAAGAAAGAATTCCGGCATGCCGCGTCCGGCTGCGGGGAGAACCGGAGATCTAACCCAGGTGAGGTCCCCAAAAAGACCTGGGATTCCGGCGAGCCCTCCGTTACTCTGGGCAAAATCACAGCTTGGGCGGCGTGGTGGTCGCGCGAGCGAAGCCGAGGGAGCCTCGATGCCGTCTCAGACCAGCCAGCCCGGTGTCCTGTCCTCTGCGCGAGAAAAGCAGCGCAGATCGTTTCTGGCTCGTCTTCGTGTCTCCCGTGCGCGTCGCAAGCCTTTCGCCGTCGTCGCACTGCTGACTCTCGTGCTGGCAGGGCTCGTCGTCCCTGCGACGACGGCGAGCGCCGCCCCCGGTGACGCCGCACAGCTGTACCTGGGCCCGTCCTACGAGGGCCCGATCGTCGGATCGGACAAAGACCTGACCGCGCCGACCGAGTGTCCGTCGAACTCCGTCCTCACCGGGGTGCAGACCGAGAACCGTCAGCA
The DNA here is from genome assembly GCF_003314775.1 of Microbacterium sp. H6. Taxonomy (NCBI): domain Bacteria; kingdom Bacillati; phylum Actinomycetota; class Actinomycetes; order Micrococcales; family Microbacteriaceae; genus Microbacterium; species Microbacterium sp. H6. The sequence goes on from NZ_QOAY01000012.1 coordinate 5,640, forward strand.
GACCTCTCCGGTCAGCCCCAATGCGAACTCGATCCTGGTGCGCTTCGCTCTTCAGTGCTCGACGATCACGGTGAGCAATGCCGGCGTCGTCACGGGCACCGTGAACCCCACCTGGATCAACGGACCGGTCTACGACCAGAGCCGTGGAAACCTGCAGACCGGCACCTGCCCGGCCAACACGTTCGTGCACCGCATCACGGGCACGACCTATGTCGGCGACAACGGGGCCCGCTGGCCGTCGTCGGTGCAGATCACCTGCCGACCGATGATCCTCACTGGGGCCGGGGAGCTCCGCGTCGACCTCGCCGCCACCCCGACGGTCCTGACCATCGGGCAGGACTTCAACACCAACGGCGGACTCCAGACACCGACCCCGCGTTGCGGCCCCGGAGACACGACCGGCACCAGCGACATCCTGGTCCGCGGCTACCGCGCGCAGAGCGGCGGGGAGGGCATCGACGGGTTCAACCCCTCGTGCGCCACGGTCCCCGACGACTTCGGCGACGCGCCAGCCAGCTACGGTTCCGTCTCCCATGAGCTGAACGCCGCGACCTACCTCGGCTGGTCGGCCGATGCCGAGACCGCGATGCAGTACAGCGCGAACGCCACCGGCGACAACCAGGTGGGCGGCACGGCCCCGAACCAGTTCATCAACGACGAGAACGGCGTCTCCACGTTCGGCCCCATCACGGCAGGCATCACCGGCAGCTACTCGGTCTCGGTGCTGGTCGCGAACAAGGCGCCCGGCACGACCGCCACTCTCGTCGGCTGGGTCGACTTCAACCGGAACGGCGTCTTCGACGCGAACGAAGGGGTCTCGGCGCCCGTGCCGGCGGGAACCCCGGACGGCTCGTCCGTGACGCTCACCTGGCCGGGGATCATCTCCCAGACGGTCGCGGGCCCCACTTTCGCCCGGTTCCGGATCGCCAACGGCACCGGCTTGACCACGTCTACGCCCACGGGTACCGGAGGCCCCGGTGAGGTGGAGGACTATGCCCTCACCATCGCTGCGGCGAACCCCGGAATCTCGCTGTTCAAGTCCGCGTCGCCGTCCGGTCCGGATGACTTCACGGTCGGACAGGTCATCGACTACACGTTCGTGGTCACGAACACGGGCGATGTGCCCCTCACCGACATCAGCGTCGACGAGACCGCCTTCACCGGCTCCGGCACTATGTCGACCCCGGTCTGCCCGACGACGCCTCTGGCGCCTGGGGCACAGGCGACCTGTACTGCGAGCTATACGCTCACACAGGCCGACATCGACAGCGGTTCCCTCTCCAACACCGCGACCGCGACGGGCGTCCCGCCGGGCATCCTCGTGCCCCCGGTCTCCCCACCCTCGACCGTGAACGTGCCGGCGACATCCACGGCCGCGCTCACCCTCGTGAAGAGCGCTGACACCGCAGAGATCACCGCAGCGGGGCAGGCCATCGCCTACTCGTTCCATGTGACCAACTCCGGCAACGTGACGCTCACGAACGTCACCGTGGATGAGACGGCGTTCTCCGGCACCGGAACGCCCCCGGTGATCACCTGCCCGGCGGGAGCCGCCTCGATGATCCCTGGCGCGCAGATCACGTGCACGGCGACCTATACGACGACCGTCGCCGACTACAACTCCGACTCCCTCGACAACACGGCCACCGCGACCGGCACCCCGCCCTCGGGCACGCCGCCGGTGTCGCCGCCGTCGAGCGTCGAGATCCCCGTCGCCTCGGCACCGGGGCTGACCGTGGCGAAGACGGCCGATCGCACGCAGCTCACGGCGGCGGGCGAGACGATCAACTATTCGTTCCTGGTGACGAACACCGGCAACGTCACGCTCACGGGCGTGACGGTGAACGAGACGGCGTTCTCCGGGACGGGGACGCCTCCGGTGGTCACGTGTCCCGCCGGCGCGGCGTCGCTCGCGGCAGGGGCGACCGTGACCTGCACGGCGTCGTACGTCGTGACACAGGCCGACATCGACTCGGGCGGCGTGACGAACACGGCGACGACCACCGGTACCCCGCCCACGGGTGAGCCTCCGGTGTCTCCGCCGTCGACCGTCGTCGTCCCCCCTAACCCCGTGCCCGGCATCAGCGTCGTCAAGTCGGCGAGCCCGAACACCCCTGACGCCTATCAGGTGGGACAGGAGATCACCTACTCGTTCGTCGTGACCAACACCGGCAACGTCACTCTCACCAACGTGACCGTGAACGACGAGGACTTCTCCGGTTCGGGAACGCTTTCTCCGATCCAATGCCCGGCAGGCGCGGCTTCCCTCGCTCCGAGCGTTCAGATCGTCTGCACCGCCACGTACGTGCTGACCCAGGCGGATGTGAATGCGGGGCAGGTCACGAACAGCGCGACCGCGACAGGGGTTCCGCCCGGTGGTCTCGTTCCTCCGGTCTCGCCGCCTTCTGAGACCGAAGTCCCCATCGTCCCGGCTCCTGCGATCAGCATCGTGAAGTCGGCGACTCCTGCGACGATGACGGCCGTGGGCCAGACGCTCGCGTACTCGTTCGTGGTGACCAACACCGGAAACGTCACCCTCACCGACGTGACGGTCGACGAGACGGCGTTCTCCGGCTCCGGTTCACTGTCCGCGATCGTGTGCCCGGCGGAGGCTGCGAGCATGCTGCCCGGTCAGATCGTCACGTGCACGGCGGAGTATCAGACGACGCAGGCCGACGTGGACTCGGGTCTCCTGACGAACACCGCCATCGCCACGGGCACCCCGCCGTCGGGGCAGCCACCGGTCTCGCCGCCTTCGACGGTCGAGGTCCCGTTCGACGGGACCAACTCGCTCGCCCTCGAGAAGCGAGCGAACCCGGTCGACGTCAACGGCAACGGTGTCATAGACCCCGGCGACCGTATCGAGTGGACGATCATCGTCACGAACACCGGCGCGCAGACCATCGACGACATCGTCGTCAGCGACCCCACGGCTGGTCCGGTCACCTGTCCCGCCACGAGCCTCGGTTCGGGAGCGCAGATGACCTGCACGGTGCCTCCACACACCGTCACCACCGCCGACGTCGGTCGCGGCCAGGTGCGCAACGTCGCCACCGCGACGGGTGTCCCGCCCGGCGGCGGAACGATCGTGCCGCCGCCGTCGGAGACGACCACGCGGGTGTTCCCGCCGCCGCCGCCCACGCTGGCGGTCACGGGAGGCACCCTCTCGGCCGCTCTCATGGTCGGGGGACTGATGCTCTTCCTCGGGGCCGCTCTCCTGCGACGTCGGCGCACGACGTGACGTCGGCTCGTCGGTGCGGACGGTTCAGCGGCCGTCTGCACCGTCGAGCACGCGCGTGCCGATGAGGGTGAGCCATCGCGACGGCGCTCCCTCCTCGGCATCGACCGGGAACCAGGTGCGCCCGGGGAGCGCAGCGCCCTGCAGCCAGGTGCCGTCGTCCTGACGCGACCGCCTCACGAGATCGAGCGCATCGGTGATCCGCGGATCGGACGCGCCTCCCTCGTGCAAGCGGGCGTCGCGGAAGTGGTCGAGAGCGGTCAGCGCGCTGTACTGGTGCCGACTCGGGTAGACGAAGTGCGAGACGAACGGGCCCACGAGCTTGCCCGTCGACTCGCGGTACAGCAGTCGGCGGCGCAGCAGGTACTCCTCGCCCCGGTGCCTCGCCTCGCGCAGGGAATCGTCGCCGGTGAGACGTTCATACGACAGCATGCCGCGCAACGCATTGAGGGTCGAGTGGAACGAGGAGCGCACGGAATCGCCCTCCTCCGCCTCGCAGTTCCATCCGCCGTCGTCGAGCTGGTGCGCCGGGAACCAGCGGGCGAGTTCGGAGACATCGACTCCCAACCAGGCGCCGTTCGCCAGCGTGAAGGCGTTGATGCACACGTCGACCTCACCGCCCCAGAACGGCAGATCCTCGTACTCCCATCGGCAGTTGCGCGCAAGGCGCTCGGCGGTGTCTCCGAGCGCCGCGGCCTCGACGCCCCATTCCCGAAGCTGATTCAACGACCAGCTCGTGGCCGTCCAGGGCTGTATCGGCTGACGCGCCTCCTCGGTCTCGAAGTAGCCGCCGGGGAAGTGCGCTCCGCCGGCCCACTGCCCGTCGGCGTCCTGATGCGCGAGCAGTGCCGCACCCAGTCCCTCGGTCGCCACGCGTCGCCGGGTCGCCTGCCACACCCGTTCCGGTTCTCCCAGGAGGTCGCGTTCCACCTGCCAGCGCAGCGCCGGATCGGAATCGAGCAGCCAGTCCTTGGTCCGAGCCGTGATCGCCATGGGGGCACGCTACCCGTCGACCTGCGCCCCCCGGAAGGGGGGGTCTAGCTGCGCGTGACAGTGAACCCGGCTCCGCGGACGCGCACCCTTCCCCCACCGACAGCCTGCCCGCGCTGCGCGCCATCGGCCTCGTAGGCGCGTCCCGACCCCGCAGCCAGGGGAGCGACGCGCTGGTCCCGCCCCGTTCCGTCAGCGTAGAGCACGGCGGTCCCGCTCGTGGTCGCGTACACGGCGGAAGCGACGGCAGGCTGGACCACGAGCGCGTCAAGACGCACGTCTCCGCGGCTCGTGCAGCGCACGGTCACGGCCTCGCCCGGCAGATCTCCTCCCAGTCGCTCAGGCACGAGCATCCCGTCGGCCTCGGTCAACCCTCGCTCTCCCGTGCCGCCGGCGGGCGTGGTGGAGCGCCACAGCCGCTTCCGGCCACGGAACACCTCCCACACCGCGTCGCCGACCTCGGCGGACTGCCGCCAGATCAGGCCGTGCAGGATCCCGCCCGCCTCGGTCACGTCGAACTCGACCCACTCGCCGCGAGGGATGCGCACGTATGCGCCGCCGGAGAGGTTGCCTTCACCGATCCAGGCGCCGCCCTCCGGCCGCTCGACCGTTGAGCCGGGGGAGAGTCGTGCGGTCTCCGCCTCCAGCACCCGCAACCCCGAGAACGACCGCAGTCCGGTGATCGATGTCGCGAGGTCGGCCGCATCCCGGTTCGCGTCGAGCAGCTGCATCGTCAGCAGCCCGTGGATCGTCGACTCGGCACCCGAGTTGCGGTTCACCCGCCCGTCGGTCTCGACGCCATCGAAGGTGACCCCGGTCGCTGTGTCGTACACCGGAACGCCTGCCGTGTTCGCGCCGAAGAACCATCCGGCGGCGAGTCCTGCGAGCACGCGGAGTCCTTCCCCTCCGACCGCGGACGCCTGGAGCGCGCCGGCCACGCGACCGTGCGCGCCGTAGGCGATCTGCGCCTCGGCCGGAAGCGGTGCCCACGCATTGTGCGGCCCGCCCGATGCGAGCACCTGCGGGGTGAAGCGTCCGGCATCGGACAGCGCGGCCTCCGACCAGGCTCGTCGACGCAGCAGCG
>NZ_QOAY01000083.1:0-2584 GCF_003314775.1 Microbacterium sp. H6
GAATCGCTGTGACGACGACGGGGCCTTCCACCTCGCGAAGAGCGCTCGACGCGAACCCGTTTCGGTGCGTTCACCGCATCTCGGAGCTGTGGGCGGCGAGGAGCGCATCGTCGACCAGCTTCGCTGCCGCGCTGATGGCGGGCTGACCGTCTTCGATGTCCCACAGGGTGTTCTGCAGCAGGCGGGCACGGGTCCAGGCGGCAGCGCGGTGGCGGTCGAGGTCGAGCATCTCGGTGAGGATGTCGAAGCGTCGCCGTACGAGCCGGGGTGCATCGGTGGGGGCGGGATCGTCGCTCCACCCGCTGTCGAGCGCGGGCCAGAGGTCGAATCCGGGATCGCCGACGAGCGGCTCCGGGTCGATCGCCAGCCAGGGTTCGCGGTCGGCTGCGAGCACGTTGCCGTAGTGCAGGTCCCAGTGCAGGAGACGGTCGCCGGTGTCATCGGCCACCGCCGACACCGTGTCGACCCATCGGTCCAGCCGGGACCGATCATCGTCATCGAGCACGCGCGCTGCCGCGGCAGCATCGGCGATCATCTCGGCGGTGATCGTCGCGAGCCGGGGGAGCCCGTCCGGGGCGGCCACAGCGTGCAGGCGTGCGAGGAGGCCACCGACCACGCGGACGGCAGCATCGTCGTCTTCGACGGTCTCCAGAGCGCGGTCTCCCTGGAGGCGTTCGAGCAGCATCCCTCCGCGGTCGGCATCACTGTCCAGCAGGCGGACGATGCCGGCTCCCTGCCAACGGGTGAGGCCGATGATCGCAGCCGTGGTCTCGGCGCGGGGGACCTGCAGCTTCAACGCCGCGGGTGTTCCATCGGCACGGCGCACCGGAATGAAGACCCCGGCCTCTCCCGATCGGACCGTGCCTTCAGGGCGGAGCTCCCACCGCTGCTGCAGGTCCAGCGCGACGGCTGACACCTGGGCCGCCCATTCGCGCGTCGTATCGTCCCGGGACCGGAAGCCTCGGACGACTTCGACCGGGATGACGGACGACTGCTCGGGACGCATACGGACCAGTTGATCACAGGGCGTCGGTGGAAAGGTCTCGCCGCGGGCAAAGCAAAACCCCCGCCATGTAGAAGCTAGGCGAGGGTTTCTGGAGTGATTGTAACGATCACTCGTGTGGCTCCGACCGGCATCGATCCGGTGACCTTTCGATTTTCAGTCGAACGCTCTACCAACTGAGCTACAGAGCCGCGCGACCGGCGAACCTGTCGCGTCCTAGACGAAGAGCCCTCTCCGAAGAAAGAGCTCGTCGCACGGAGCGACCCTGACGGGACTTGAACCCGCGACCTCCGCCGTGACAGGGCGGCACGCTAACCAACTGCGCTACAGGGCCATACTTGTTTAATTATATCGGAAGGTGTGACCCCAACGGGATTCGAACCCGTGCTACCGCCGTGAAAGGGCGGCGTCCTAGGCCGCTAAACGATGGGGCCGAGTCAGTCCCGGGGGACTTCCTTGCCGACGCTCAAGCATAAGGGATGTTTCAGGCAAATCGCGAATCGAGGGCGCGGCGCCGCAACCCGGGCGTGTTTCCGGGGCACGATCGAGGGGTCGGTGGAAGACGGAGGAGCGGCCGTGCCCCTGGTGCGGATGTGAAAGTTGTTGTTACTGTGGCAACTGTGAAACCGGCGGAAGGGGCCGTGTGAACGACAAGATCACGCTGGATGCTGCGGTCGCAGCAGCGTCCGAGGACTGCGGCTGCGCGCCCACTCCCACAGAACGCCGCGCCTTCGGTGCGACAGGCATCAGTCGTCGAGGAGCCCTCGGCATCGGCGCGCTCGGCGTCGTGGCGCTCAGCGCCTTCGGCATCACCAACGGTGTGAGTGCCGCGTATGCCGCCACGTACCCGAGCTGGGATGACGTGCAGCGGGCGAAGAACAACGAGGCGGCCAAGGCTGCCGAGGTCTCGCGTATCGAAGGGCTGATCCAGTCCCTCACGCAGAAGGTCGCCGAGACGCAGGCCGCGGCGAAGGTCGCATCCCAGGAGTTCTACGACGCGCAGCAGGCGTACTTCGCCGCAGCGACCGAAGCCGACACCCTGCAGGCGAAGGCCGACGAGCAGGCTGCGGTCGCCGACAGCTCCGCCCGCAAGGCGGGACAGGTGGCTGCGCAGCTCTACCGCAACGGCGGCGACGACACCTCCATGGAGCTGTTCTTCGCCGGGTCGGCGAACAACGCCGATGAGCTGCTCGCGCGCCTCGGCACGATGGACAAGCTGCTCGAGTACAACCAGTCGGTCTACGACAAGGCTGTCGCCGCTCGCAACTCGGCGCAGTCGCTCAGCGACCAGGCCGTCGTCGCCCGCAACGAGCGCGACCGGCTGCAGAAGGTCGCCGAAGAGAAGATGGTCGTCGCGCAGCAGGCGGCGGAAGCCGCTCAAGCCGCCCTGGACGAGCAGTCCGCGAACCTCGCCACCATGCAGGCTCAGCTCGCGGCCCTCAAGGACGTGACCACTCAGACGGTGGCCGGCTACCAGGCCGGTGTCGAAGCCGAGGCGAAGGCCCGTCGCGAACGCGAAGCCGCCGAGCGCGCTGCCGCAGCGGCGGCAGCCGCGGCCGGTGGCGGTGGTGGCGGCGGAGG
>NZ_QOAY01000137.1:0-658 GCF_003314775.1 Microbacterium sp. H6
CGAGCAGATCGAGCACCTCGTGAGCCGCCGTGCCGAATTCCAGGTGCACCATGACCGGCGCCCCCGTCGCGCGGTGCGCCTCGGCCACCGCGACCAGCGTGGTGCGCTCGAACGGGCTGATGCGCCAGTAGTCGGCGCCGCCCTTGAGCATCCCGGCGCGCACGGGTGCGCCGTCGGGCGCTGCGGCGATGGACACCTCTGGGGCCTCGAAGAGCTCCGCGTCGTCGGCGGGCATGCCGCGTGTGATGTCGGCGATGAAGAGGGCGGCCAGACGGTCGGCGGTCCACACCTGCATCGGATGGTCTGCGCCGTAGTGGGCTTCACGGTGTCGGCCGGTCGTCGCGACGATGTGCAGTCCGGTCGACGCACTGATCCGCGCCAGGGCGGAGGCGTCGCGGCCGACACCGAAGGGGGTGGCATCCACCATCGCCTCGAATCCGCTCGCCTGCAGCAGCGCCGCCTCTTCGCCCGAGGCCTTCTCGTCGTCGAGCTCGTCTCCCGGCAGCAGCGGCGACACCTGGAACAGGTGCTCGTGGTAGTCCACGCGCCCGAGCAGCGCCGGGGCGATGTCCCCGAGCACCGTGCGGACGACGGCGGACATCAGCGCACCGACTCCGCGGCCTCGGCGAGTCGCTCGACGGTCTCGGGTGTGAGATCG
>NZ_QOAY01000137.1:688-1718 GCF_003314775.1 Microbacterium sp. H6
GCTCGAACACGTCGGCGACGACCTGCGACCAGCCGTGGATGAAGTAGCGCCAGCCGTCGACCACGTGCAGGTCGCGAAACGTGGCCTGCGCTTCGGCCTGATGGAGGAACTCGAGCGAGCCGCGGTAGTTGAACTCCCACGCGTACGCGCCATCGGGGAACACCACCGCGTCGGTCAGGGGGGAGCCGGGGCGGTCCTTCCCGAGTCCCGTCGCATTGGCGATCACCGAGCCGGCCGGCGCAGCCGCGACGAGGGCATCGGCTTCTTCCGGCGTCGTGGTGACGACGTATTCGATCAACCCCTCACGGGTGCCGTGCTGGCGGTGCACCTCGCGCAGGTGGTCGAGCTTGTCCTGCGTGCGGGCGGTCACTGTGATCCTCGACGGGGCGTCGGGGCGTTCGGCGAGAGCCCAGCTGAGCGCGGTGCCCGAGCCTCCGGCCCCCAGGATCACGACCGCAGCCCCCGTGCGGGTGAAGTGGTCCGTGGGCAGGAAGTCGTTCAGCGCGAGGTCGACCGTGATCGGGTCCTTGGCCCTCCCCGACAGCGTCCGCCCCCGCTTGGAGATGCTGGAGATCTCGGAGCACGACACCGCGAACGGGTCGAGTTCGTCGAACAGGTCGGAGGCGGCGGCGAACACGTTCATCTTGTGCGTGGTCACCAGGGCCCCGCGGTGGTGCGGATCGTCGCGGATCTGCTCGACCATCGCGCGATACTGCGCCGGGTCGGCATCCATCGGCAGGTCGTGACCGACCAGGGTGCGCGTCGGCAGGTCGAGGATGTCGGCCCAGAGCGGGAACACCTTCATGATCGACGACGAGGCGGTGGTCACCCCGACGAAGCCCATGTAGTCGGCGGAGGCGGTGCCGGATGCGGAGGTCACGGCGTCGGAGGCGGTGGTCATCGGGTCTCCTCGGAGGCGGGGATCGGGACGGGATGCGCGGGCTCGCCGCCGGAGAGGACGGCGATCACGTCGGCGAGCGAGAGGGAGCCCATGTTGTCGACCGCCTGGGTGGTCTGCGCGCCGAGGTGC
>NZ_QOAY01000166.1:0-7239 GCF_003314775.1 Microbacterium sp. H6
CGTTCTGGACGCGCTGTCGACTGCCCTCCCCGCCGGTGTGCGCCCGGCGCGTGACCTCACCGCCGAGCGCACCGCGATCGCCGCCGAGATGCGCGCGACCGCCCCCGACACGGTGGCACTGGCCGAGATCATCGTCGAGGCCCTGCCCGCCGATGCCATCGTCGCGGGCGACTCGTCGCAGATCGTCTACATGGCGCTCGGCAGCGTGCTGTCGTCGGCGCATCCGCACTCCCTGCTCTACACCCCGACCTACGCCACCCTCGGCTACGGTCTTCCGGCAGCGATCGGTGCCGGAGTCGCGCAGACCGAGCACCCGGTCGTGGCCGTGATCGGCGACGGCGCCCTGATGTTCTGCGTGAACGAGCTGGTGACGGCGGTCGAACAGCGCCTCGACATCACGATCGTGTGCGTCGACAACGGCGGGTATGCCGAGATCCGTCAGAACGAGGTCGACCGCGGCATGGAGCCGATCGGCGTCGACCTGGTACAGCCCGACTGGGCAGCGCTCGCCTCGGCCTTCGGCGCGACCGGGCGGCGGGTGGAACGCCGTGACGACATCGCATCGAGCATCCGCGCCGCGATCACCGACGGGGGAGTGCAGCTGGTGCACATCCCGCAGAGTGCGCTCTGAATCCCTCGACATCCCCGACGAACAGGAACGAGCAATGACCGACAACAGCGGCCCCATCGACGCCTCCGTGAACCCGCGGTACTCCGGCATCGCGACCTTCGCCCGGCTGCCGCGTATCGAAGACGTGCCGCGTGCGGACATCGCCGTCGTCGGCATCCCCTTCGACTCCGGTGTGAGCTACCGACCGGGCACGCGCTTCGGCCCGTCGCACGTGCGGGAGTCCTCGCGGCTGCTGCGCCCCTACAACCCCGCCCAGGACGTGTCGCCGTTCGCGATCGCGCAGGTGGTGGACGCCGGTGACATCCCGGTCAACCCGTTCGACCTCACCGAGGCCGTGGCCGAGGTCGAGCGCGCGGCGCTGGCGCTCGGCGAGCAGGTGCAGCGCATCGTCACGATCGGCGGCGACCACACGGTCGCTCTGCCACTGCTGCGTGCGGTGGCGGCGAAGCACGGGCCCGTGGCTGTGCTGCACTTCGATGCGCACCTCGACACCTGGGACACCTACTTCGGGGCCCCCATCACGCACGGCACTCCCTTCCGACGCGCGAGCGAGGAGGGACTGATCGACCTCACCGCGAGCTGCCATGTCGGCACCCGTGGCCCCCTGTACTCCAAGCAGGACCTGGAGGACGACGAGCGCCTCGGCTTCTCGATCGTGTCGAGCGAATACATCGAGGAGCACGGGGTCGAGGCCGCCATCGCCCGCATCCTGCAGCGCATCGGCGACAAGCCGCTGTACGTGTCGATCGACATCGACGTGCTCGACCCCGCCCACGCGCCCGGCACCGGCACCCCCGAGGCCGGCGGGCTGACGAGCCGCGAGCTGCTGCGGATCTTGCGGGCCCTGGCCTCGCAGAACATCGTCGGGGCGGATGTGGTCGAGGTGTCGCCCGCCTACGACCACGCGCAGATGACCGGCATCGCCGCGAGCCACGTGGTCTACGAGCTCGTGACCCTGCTGGCCGCCCGCCTCGCTGCCTGAGCCCCCCCGGACCCCCGACCTCCCCGGCCCGCCGCCGGGCCGCCCCCGCCTCCTGAGTCGCCCCGCCTCTCGATTCAGCCCCCGGAACAGGGCGGGCGGGGGGCGTGTCAGGTGTACGAGGCGGCGAGCAGCTCGGCGAACAGCTCCTCGGGGTCGCAGTCGACGCGTCGCCGGGTGAACCACTCGCAGATGTTCATGCAGTCGCGGTGCAGCAGGTCGAGGCCCTGTGGGTTGGCGATGATGTCGACGATCTGCGGCAGGTCGATCACGCGCACCCGCCCTTCGTGCACGAGCAGGTTGTATGCCGACAGGTCGCCGTGCGCGAAGCCGGCTGCGGCGAAGGTCCGCATCAGGTCGACCGTCTGCGCGTAGAAGTCCTGCAGCTCGGCGCGATCGCTGCGCACCTGGGCGAGGCGGGGCGCGGCCGTGCCGTCGGAGGTGCCGAGGAACTCCATCAGTACCTCGGTTCCGTTCACCTGCACCGGGTACGGCACGGGTGCGCCGAGCTCCCACATCCGGCAGAGCGCCTCGAACTCGGCGAACGACCACTGCGCTGCGGCCACCTCCCGGCCGTGGACCGACTTCCGTGCGAGCGCGCGCGTATCGCGGGTGTTCCGGGTGCTGCGGCCCTCCGTGTAGATCGACGAGCGGTGGAAGCTGCTGTGCTCGGCGCTGCGGTATCGCTTGGCGGCGAGCAGGCTGTGCTGCGTCGGGTCGCCAGGCACCGCGCGTTCGAGCAGGAACACGTCGGCTTCCTTGCCGGTCTTGAGGATGCCTCGCTCCGTGTCGAGCGCCCCGGCCGAGGTCACGACCCATGCGGGCCGGGGTTCAGGACCTCGCTCGGAAGGGGTGACCGCCGGCCACGTGGTCCAGCGCTGCCCCTCGCCGGGAACGACGTCGGCGAAGGTTAGTTCGGTCTCGAGGGCGTCGAAGGAAGAGGCGTCGAAAGAAGAGGATGGTGCGTCGAAGGACGCGGCTTCCGAGGAAGCGAAGAGATCAGACACGATGTGGCTCCGGGAGCAGGAGGCCACACCAGGATCAGGAGCGGGTGGCCTCGAGGGGAAGGTGGTCGGCGGAGAGCGCGACAAAGACGGTGTTCATGTCTTCGGCTCCTTCCGCTCGGGCTTCCCGGGATCCTCCCGGTGCGTCGTCGAGCCTAGGGTGTCGACGACACCGTGTCCAGAGGCGCGTGTCTAGAGGCGCGTGTCCAGAGGGGGCCTGAGCCGGACGAGTACTCCATCGCCTTCGCCGCCGGTTGCGACCACCCAGGAGTCGCCCGCCCAGACGGCGGCATTCGCGCCACAGAGGAACGGCAGCGGATGCTCTCCGGAGGCGTTGCCCAGACGGAGGGCGTCACCGGAGCGGAGTGTGCCGTCGCTCGGGATGTCGGTGCACCTCATCCGACGCTCGATCGCCGCTCGCGCGTCGGATGAGCCGCCGACGATCACGCCCTGCGCGTCGCTCGGTTGCGGTCGTCCGCCCCACCACAGGGCTGTGCCGTCCGGTGCGACCGCGACGAGCGGACGATCGGCGACCTGCGCCTCCCTGCTCAGCTCCGTACCGTCGGCGGCGAGCACGATCCGCGCGGACGGAGTGGCGAGGTACATGTGTCCGGCGTCGTCGACATCAAGGCTGATCGGCGGGACGCCGGGGCGAGCGCCCGGTGCGTCGTCGAGGTCGATCGGACCGCCGTGCAGCAGCGTCCGAGCGCCGCTGTCGACGTCGACGCGCAGCACCTCGTAGTCGAGGTAACCGTCGGATGGGCGCGGCTGGTACCGCACGACCAAGGCGTCTCCCTCGTGCACGGCGACATCCCCGAACTCGAAGTCCCCGAAGTCGAAGTCGCCTTCGTCGCCGACGGCATCTCCCGGCAGATCACGCACCGCCATGGTGGTGGTATCGAGCACCGAGAGCATCGGCATCACATGCAGCCGGTCGCCCTGCAGTAGGACCAGTTCGGTGGGCGAGAGCGCGGCGATCGCCCCGACATGCGAGAGCGGGTCTTCGGGCTCGGTGTTGAACCGGGTGAGCGTCTGGCCATTGGCCCCGACGTGCAGCCATGATCCGGACGAGACGGTCCAGAAGCCGCCGGCCCCGTCGTCGGACAACACACGCATCCCGTAGGCCAGATCGATCGGCTCGCCGGCCGGTGTGGCCTCCGGGCCCGCGCCGACGGAGGAGCTCTGGAACGGGATCGCCTCGAGTGTCCAGTCCTCAGGCCCGACCGCCTGCTGCGGGGTGCATCCGGCGGTGAGCATGATCGCCGCGATGACCGAGGCGCCGTGCAGCATCCGCTGCCGTGCCCCTCCGCGCTCCTGCATATCGATACTCTGCACGCTCCGGCTGGGAACTCCCCGCCTCTCCGCTGGCCCGCCGGAACCGGACCGGACGAATGGTCGGATGCGGCGGACGCCTGATCGGGCGTCGGCCTCCGCGGACTGCGAGTGTGGAGAACATGACCACGACTGCCCCCGTCCCCACCCTGCCGCCGTCCGCGGCTGTCCGCATCCGCTACGGCGGACTGATCGTCCTGATGCTGATGGGGTTCCTGCTGGTCACGGCCGAGTTCCTTCCCAACGGCGTCCTCACCGAGATGGCCGACGGGCTCGGGGTCACCCCGGGGCAGGCAGGGCAGACCGTCACCGTCACCGCGCTGGTGGGGCTCGTGGTCGCTCCGACCGTCGGACTCATGTTCCCGCGGCTCGACCGGCGGTCGCTGCTCGTATGGATGGCGCTCGCGGCCGCCGTGTCGAACCTCATCGTCGCGATCGCCCCGAACCTGATCATCGTGCTGCTGGCGCGCTTCCTGCTGGGCGCGGCGATCAGCGCGTTCTGGGCGATGTCGATCACGGTCGCGGCACGGCTCGCGGGACCGGAGAATCTCGGTCGCGGTGTCATGTTCACCTCGGCGGGGGTGTCGCTGGCGACGGTGGCGGGTGTGCCGCTGGGTGTCATGCTGAGCGAGCTCGTCGACTGGAGGATGGTCTTCGCCATCGCCGGTGTGCTGATGGTCGTCCTCGCCGTCGTCCTGCGTTTCGCGCTGCCCTCGGTTCCGGCCGAGAGGGCGTCGAGCCTGCGTCTGCTCGTGGACACGCTGCGCCGCCCGGGGATCGGTCTCGGCATGGTGGGCCACGTCCTGGTCGTGCTCGGACACTTCCTCGCCTACACCTATGTGCGTCTCGCGTTGGAGCGCATCCCCGAGGTGGACGCCTCGACCATCGTGGTGCTGCTGGCGCTGTTCGGCGTCGGCGGGCTCCTCGGCAACATCACGATCGGGCTCGTCATCGACCGCACCTTCGCGTTCTTCGCGGTGTTCGCACCGCTGGTGATCGCCGTGTCCGTGATCTCGATGATCCTGTTCTCCGGGTCGATCATCGGCGTCGGCATCGTCGTGCTGGTGTGGGGCTTCTTCTTCTCGTCCTGGTTGATCGTCGCCAACACCTGGGTCGGTCACCGCATGCCGGATCGTCTCGAAGCGGGAGGCAGCCTGGTGGTCGTCGGGTTCCAGGGAGCGATCACGCTGGCGGCGGGCATCGGCGGTCTCCTCGTCGACACCCTGAACGTCGAGCTCGTCTACGTGATCGGCGCGATCGCGCTGCTCGCCGGTGCGGTGCTCTTCGGCGTCTCCAACCGGGTCAGCAGCAGGGACTGAGCCGCGCGCGGCCTCAGGCCGAGACGGGGAGGCGGTGGGCGAGCCGCCACGACGAGGGGGTCAAGCCGGTGCGGCGTCGGAACGCACGGCTGAACCCCTCGTCGGAGGCGTATCCCAGCTCGCGCGAGATGTCGGAGACACTGCGTCCTGCCTCGAGCATGCGCTTCGCCGCGTCGACACGCACCTCGGTCACATAGTCCGCCGGTGAGCGGCCGACCGCGCTGCGGAACCTCTCCGCGAAGGTCGACCGCGACATGGCGCCGATGCCGGCCAGGCGCTCGACCGTCCAGTCGCGTCCTGGCTCCTCGCGGATGGCGTCGACGACGCGGTCGAGGAATGGATCGTTCGACAACGAGGGCCATCCCGTCGGCGCGCAGCCGTTCGCCGCCCATGCCCTGATCAGGGACAGCAGCACGGTGGTCGCCATCATGCGGCAGATGATGGGGTCGCCCTGGCGTGCGGGTGTCACCGTGTGATCGATGACCCCCATGTTGAGGGCGAGGGCTGCGGCGGCGGGCTCCACGGCGTCGAAACCGGTGACCGTGAGGAACGGGGGCAGCAGGGCGGGGAGCGGGGATGCCGCATCCGCGAGCTCGATGTCGGCGATCATCAGACTCGTGTCGTCCTGTGCTTCGAGGACGAAGGGCGAACGACCGAGCGTCAGGAACGCGTCCCCCGCCACGAGCATGTCTCGGCGGGCCTTCGGGTCGAGGGCGAGGGAGTCGAGCGAGAAGCGCTTCGAGTCGGTGTCGACGTCGAGTCGGCAGCCGTCGCCGAGCGGCGGGTGCCCGTTCACGCCTCCTGCGGCGACGTAGACCAGGGTGATGCTGTCGGCCGGGATGGGCAGCAGCGATCCCGCGGGCAGCGAGGCGCGTCGACCGATGCCGACACGGAGGTCGACGGAGCCGAGCACGTTCGAGAGCGCATCCGCATCCACTGTCACCATGCCTTCGGCAACGCCGTCGGGCCGTTCGCTATTCCGTCGCGCCGTCTGTGGTGGCCTTGCGATGATGCGCTGTGCGGTGTCGGCGCTCCGCTGACCGACCTCAACCATTCGGTTGATTCGGAGCCCTGAGCGTGCGGATACGGTGGAGGGACACCACCCGAGGAGTACCGTGTTCCGCACCCCCGACCGCCTGTTCCGAGTTCTCGCGATCGCCGAGGCGATCACCTGGACGATCCTGATCTCCGCGATCATCGCGCGCGCCGTCGGCGCTCCAGGAGTCGTGGTGACCGTGGGCGGTGGCATCCACGGGTTCGTGTTCCTGTCGTACGCGGCGACGGCGATCCTGGTCGCGCTGAACCAGCGCTGGCATCCCGGCGTCGGCGTGCTCGCGGTGGCCAGCGCCATCGTCCCCTATGCGACGATCCCCATGGAGATCTGGCTGCATCGCACCGGCCGACTCACCGGAGACTGGCGCCTCGAGGCGACGGACGATCCGCGCGATCGGCGCTGGTACGACCGGCTGATGCGGTGGTTCCTGCAGCGGCCGTGGGTGCTCGCGCTGCTGCTGGTCGTGGGCATCGTCGCGCTGTACGTCATCCTGCTGCTGATCGGCCCTCCCGGCGGGAAGTGAGCCGACGCGGGCCGTCCTCCGCCGTTCAGGGCGTGACCACGACCGCGTTCTCCTCGTTGATCTTCGCCATGGTCGCTTCGGCGTCCCCGGCGGTGCAGTCCACGATCACGGAGAGTCCCACCCCGGTCTGGGTGAAGGCGCGTGCGGCCATCAGCCAGGTGCGGCTGCCGTCCACTCCGACGACCTGACGCGTCTCGACGCCGCCGTTCCCTCCCGCCATGTAGCTGAACTCACCGGTGGTGGCGAGCGGCGTGATGTCTGCCGTCGGCATCTGCAGCAGCACGCCGAGGATCGCGTCGGACGACGCGCTGTCGTCACCGGGGACCACGGCCACGTCGGTCGTGTGACCCTGCCAGAACCGTGCCGTGCAGGTGCCGTCGACCGTGCCGTAGGTCCA
>NZ_QOAY01000166.1:7308-8388 GCF_003314775.1 Microbacterium sp. H6
CCGTCGCCCCACTCGATGTAGGTGTCGCTCGTGAGATCGAGCCCTTCCGCGAAGGTCAGGGTCGAACCGGAGGGGCCGTCGGCCGGTGCGTCGGTTTCCGTGCCCGCGGAGGGAGCGTCGGAGGGCGAGCCCGTCGGGATCTGCGCGTACAGACATCCGCTGAGGGACAGGACGGCCAGGGTGGCGACGGCCGCGGCGGTCAGGCGCAGGGAGATCGAGAAGGCGCGCGTCATGCCGGTCAGCCTAGTCCGGTCCCGTTGCGCTCTCACGCCGATGATCGTTCAGTGCGCGGTGGCCACGCCGATCGAGTCGTGCACCATGACCGCCGCGACCCGAGCGCCCGCACCTGCTGCGACGATCAGCTGCTGCGGTCCGGGAGCCGCCGCGTCGCCTGCAGCGTAAAGTCCGGGTACGTCCGTGCGCCCTGAGCGGTCGATGCGCAGATGCCCGGCGTCGTCCGTCGCCGGTGCGATCCCTTCGAGGAACGACAGCGTGCTGTGCCATTCGGGGCGTACGAATCCGCCGTCGATGGCGACCGTCGTGCCGTCAGCCAGGCGGATGCTCTCGATCTGACCTCGGTCGCCGACGAGCTCGACGATGGGTTCCCGGCGTAGCGCGATCCCGGCGGCGGCGAGTTCGACCTCCTCCTCCGCCGTGACCACATCCGCGCCGTGGGTGAACACCGTGAGGTTCTCGGTCAGGCGACCGATGAGGCGGGCACGTTCGGCGATGTCCGGTGCCTCACCGATGAGGGCGAGGCGACGACTCCGGAGCTCCCAGGCATCGCAGGCGGCGCAACTGAACAGACTCATGCCGTAGTAGCCACGGAGGTTCGGCACCTCGGGGAGCGTCTCGCGCAGGCCGGTGGCGAGCAGCACGGCGCGTGCCGTCACCGTCGTCTCCGCCTCGCGGCGCCCGATCTCGGCCGCGAACCCGCCGTCGCTCGGGCGAAGCGAGGTGACGCGGGTGCGCCGTCGCACCTCGACGTCCGGATATGCCGAGAGCTCCTCCCTCGCGAGCCGGCGCAGCTCCTGCGGCGGGATGCCGTCGCGGGGGAGGAAGCCGTGCGACCGCAGGGGC
>NZ_QOAY01000166.1:8481-35754 GCF_003314775.1 Microbacterium sp. H6
AGCATTGCGTGGACGATCGGCGTCGATCACCAGCACGCGCATGAGTGCGCGGCCGAGGTTGAGGGCGGCGGACAGACCGGCCGGCCCGCCGCCGACGATGAGCACGTCGTAATCGGTGCTCTCGCTCCCACCCATCGCCGCAGATCTCATCCGCACGGTCCTTCCGAGAAAGGGACGGATCCATGCCGCGGCGTCTGCCGGGCGACACCGCCGGGGCGGCCGGTAAGGCTCGCCTTACTCTCATCCTGCCACGGTTCGACGCCCGCGGCGCCGTGTGCCTCAGCCCCGCCGCACGGGCTGCTGCAGTTCCGTGACCCAGTCCGACTGGTCGTCGGAGACGGCGCGCACGTAGAGCTCGCGGCAGGGGCCGTCGTGCGTGAGGCCGCGGGCCACGATCTCGGTGTGGATCGCGTGCCAGCTCTCGGCGATGTGCTCCATCGAGCCGAGGTGGATGCCGCACACGGCCTCGTCGGCCGGAGGCAGCTCGATGATCTCGAGACCTTCCCGTGCGGGCCCGGCATAGGTGTATCCGGCGATGACCTGCAGGGCGTCGTCGAGGGTCTCGTACTGGGCGATCGGGGTCGCCAGGGAGTGGTCGTCGCCGATGATGTCCGCCACAGTGTCGAACGCGGGACCGACGACACCTGCGACGGCGGGCTGGTCGGCCACGATGGTGCGGATCGCGGCCAGGCGGACGGCGGGGAGCGGCTTGTCGATGATCTCGATCTGGGACATGTGATTCTCTCTCTCGATGAGGTGGAGGCGCCTTTCCACGTCGACGAGTCTCTCTGCGGCGACGCGGTGCTCCTGCTCGACCTCGGTGCGACGGATCCGCAGCAGAGCGGCGATGCGCTCGGCATCGACGCCACGGTCGAGGATCGCGGAGATGTCATCGAGCCCGAACCCCAGCTGGCGCAGGGCGACGATCCGGTGCAGCCGTTCCAGCTGTGACGGATCGTAGGAGCGATAGCCGCTGAACTCGTCCACGTGGGCGGGCATGAGCAGGCCGGCGGCGTCCCAATGCCGGAGCATCCGGTGGGTCACCTGGCCGATCTGCGCGAACGCTCCGATGGACAACATGCCTCAGTTCTCCCGTCTGCCACTGTGTGAGGGTCAAATGAGTGTGAGGGTCAAATGGCTCTCGGGGTCAAGTATCGCGGTGGGACGGCGGGGGCATCGGCGCGCTAACGTCGACGCGTGGACGAAGAGGTGCTGGCCGGGGGGAACGCGAGCGGGGCCGTGGTGCGCATCGGCGACACGGTGCGCAAGGCGTGGACGGCGGCCACTCCGAGCGTCGATCATTTCGTCGCGGCGATGCGGGTGGCGGGGGTCGATGCGCCGGAACCGCGTGGCCGCGACGGAAGGGGCCGGCACGTCGTGGAGTTCGTGCCGGGAACCCTGGCCATGGACGGTGAGCGGCTGACGGTGGCCGAGCTGAGGCGCGTCGGCTCGATGATCCGCGGGATCCACGACGCCAGTGCCCGCTACACGCCGCGGGCGGACGCGGTCTGGGAGACGGCGATCGTCGCGCCCGGTGCCGAGCTCATCTGCCACAACGATCTGGCGCCATGGAACCTCGTCGTCGGCGACCGCTGGGTGTTCATCGACTGGGATGCCGCCGCTCCGAGCACCCGGCTCTGGGACCTCGCCTACGCGGCACAGGCGTTCGCCCTGTCGGATGTCGGACGAGACCCGGTGGATGCGTCTCGGGATCTCGCTGCGCTGGTCGATGGATACCGGGCGGACGATGTCATGCGCCGTGATCTGCCTCGCGGCATGGAGGACCGGACGGCGGCGATGCTCGCGCTGCTCGAACGGTCTCACGCCGTCGGCGACGAGCCGTGGGCCTCGATGTACGTGGACGGGCACGGCGACCACTGGGCGGACGCGCTGCGGTACGTACGGGAGCATCGAGCGGTGTGGGCCGGAGCCCTCGGCGGGGGCTGAGCGGCTTTCCGGAGTGCTCTCGGGTGCAGCGACGACCACATTCCGGCATATCGTTTTTCTGCTGTGATCTGGGGCTTCGAATGTCGGTGGCCCCTGATTCACTGCAGGTATGACGGCACCGGCTGACGCGACGCTCGAGCAGGTGGGCGCGCTCGCCGCGCTCACCGAGATGCTCGTCGAGGTCGAGCGCACGATCAGCAGTCTGCAGGCCGCGCGCGACGGCATCCTGGCGTTGGGGTCACGGATCGCTCTCGAGGTCGCCGACCAGGCGGAGCATCCCGATCACGGCGACATGTCGGCGCGCACGGTGGCTGCCGAGTTCGCCGCCGCCCTGCGGGTGAGTGATCGGACGGTGCAGCGCCGGATGGCAGACGCGGCATGGATCGTGGAGCGCTTCCCACTGGTCTGGGAGGCGCAGGGCGCCGGTCGCATCAGTGCGGCGCACGCCCGGGTCATCTGCGAAGCCGGGGAACACCTCGATGAGGGGGCGACTCTTGATGCCTATGCGACGCAGGTGATCGCCTTCGCCGAGTCGGAGTCTCCGGGGCGAGTGGGCCGCATGGCTCGGCGGGTGGCTGAACGATTCCAGGCACGGTCGATCGAGGACCGGCACCTCGACGCACGGGAGAAGAGATCCGTGTGGGTGAAAGACGTCGGCGACGGGATGTCGCAGTTGGGCCTGCTCGGGCCGTCGACGCTCGTCCACGGCGTCTTCGACCGGCTGACGCAGATGGCCAAGATCGTGCAGGGAGCGGATGAACCTTCGGGTCCGGAATCGGCCGTTGCCACCACCGATCCGCCCACCACCGATCCGTGCACCTCTGATCCGTGCACCTCTGATCCGTGCACCTCTGATCCGCGCACCGTCGCTCAGCTCCGTGCCGACCTCGCCCTCGACCTGCTCCTCGCGGGTGCTCCGATCGGGCACGACGCTCCCGAGGGGCTCCTCTCGGGTGTCCGTGGAGCGGTGTCGATCACCGTTCCCGTCACCACCCTGATCAGAGGCGGCGGGGCGTCGGCCGAGTTGAACGGTTGCACTCCCATCGACCTCGAGACCGCTCGCGCGCTCGCCGGAGCGGCCTCCGGATGGGATCGAGTGCTGACCCACCCGATCACCGGCGCGCTTCTCGCAGTCGACCGCTATCGTCCGGGGTCTGATCTGAAGCGACATCTGAGAGCGAGGGATCAGCGCTGCCGATTCCCCGCCTGCGGATATGCCTCCACTGATTGCGACATTGATCATCATCACGACGCCGCTCTCGGGGGAGCCACTCGCGAATCGAACCTCGGCCACCTCTGTCGGCGCCATCACATGCTCAAACACCACTCTCCGTGGATGGTCGAAGCTCTGGGTGCCGGTGTCTACGCCTGGACGAGTCCGACCGGCAGGGTCTACGTCGACCGGCCGCCCCTGCAGAACACCGTCACCTTCACCGAAGACCTCGCGGTGGCCCCGTTCTGAGCCCTTCCTCAAAGTTGAGCCAGTTCATATCAAGTTCATTTGACTCCTCGTCGACGCCGAAGTACACTTGAGTCATCGCGACTCAGGTTTTCCTGATCGCCGCAGATTTCTGAGACACAGAGAACTTCCCACGAAGAGAACTTCCAACAAAGGAGAGAACACATGACACGTGCTGTCGGTATCGACCTCGGAACCACCAACTCCGTCGTCAGCGTCCTCGAGGGTGGCGAGCCCAAGGTCATCGCCAACGCAGAGGGCTTCCGCACGACCCCTTCGGTCGTGGCCTTCACCAAGGACGGGGAGGTGCTCGTCGGTGAGACCGCGAAGCGCCAGGCCGTCACCAACGTCGACCGGACGATCGCTTCCGTCAAGCGCCACATGGGCACCGACTGGACCTTCGACGTCGACGGCAAGAAGTGGACGCCGCAGGAGATCTCCGCGCGCATCCTGATGAAGCTGAAGCGCGACGCCGAGGCGTACCTGGGCGACACGGTGACCGACGCGGTCATCACGGTCCCCGCGTACTTCAACGACGCCGAGCGTCAGGCCACCAAGGAAGCCGGCGAGATCGCGGGCCTCAACGTCCTGCGCATCATCAACGAGCCGACCGCTGCCGCTCTGGCGTACGGCCTCGACAAGGGCAAGGAAGACGAGCTCATCCTGGTCTTCGACCTGGGTGGTGGAACGTTCGACGTCTCGCTGCTCGAGGTGGGCAAGGACGACGACTTCTCCACGATCCAGGTGCGCGCCACCGCCGGTGACAACCGCCTCGGTGGAGACGACTGGGACCAGCGCCTGGTCGACTACCTGATCAAGCAGTTCAAGGAGACCACGGGCGTCGACGTCTCGGGTGACAAGATCGCCCTGCAGCGTCTCAAGGAAGCTGCGGAGCAGGCGAAGAAGGAGCTGTCCTCCTCGACGTCGACCAGCATCAACCTGCCGTACCTGTCGCTGACCGACTCCGGCCCCGTGTCGCTGTCCGAGACCATCACCCGCGCGAAGTTCGAGGACCTCACGAAGGACCTGCTCGACCGCACCAAGAAGCCGTTCGAGGACGTCATCCGCGAAGCCGGCATCAAGGTGTCCGAGATCGACCACATCGTGCTCGTCGGTGGATCGACGCGTATGCCCGCGGTCGCCGAGCTCGTCAAGCGCGAGACCGGCAAGGACGCCAACAAGGGTGTCAACCCGGACGAGGTCGTCGCCGTCGGTGCCGCCCTCCAGGCCGGTGTCCTCAAGGGCGAGCGCAAGGACGTCCTGCTCATCGATGTCACCCCGCTGAGCCTCGGTATCGAGACCAAGGGCGGCATGATGACCAAGCTCATCGAGCGCAACACGGCCATCCCGACCAAGCGCAGCGAGACCTTCACCACGGCAGACGACAACCAGCCGTCCGTCGCGATCCAGGTCTTCCAGGGCGAGCGTGACTTCACGCGTGACAACAAGCCGCTCGGCACGTTCGAGCTGACGGGTATCGCCCCGGCTCCCCGTGGCATCCCGCAGATCGAGGTCACCTTCGACATCGACGCCAACGGCATCGTGCACGTGTCCGCCAAGGACAAGGGCACCGGCACCGAGAAGTCGATCGTCATCTCCGGCGGCTCGTCGCTGTCGAAGGAAGACATCGAGCGCATGGTGCGCGAGGCCGAGGAGCACGCGGCCGAGGACAAGGCGCGTCGCGAGGCCGCCGAGGTCCGCAACCAGGCCGAGACGCTCGCGTACTCGATCGACAAGCTGATCACCGAGAACGAGGACAAGCTGCCCGAAGACGTGAAGACCGAGGTCAAGGCCGACGTCGACGCGCTCAAGACGGCTCTGGCCGGTGAGGATGACGACGCTGTGAAGACCGCGTTCGACAAGCTCAACCAGTCGCAGTCCAAGCTCGGCGAGGCCATCTACGCCTCCTCGCAGGCGGATGCTGCTGCCGGCGCTTCGGCTGACGGCGAGGCCCCGGCCGGTGACGCTCCCTCCTCCGACGAGGACGTCATCGACGCCGAGGTCGTCGACGACGAGGACGAGAAGAAGTAACCATGACTGACAAGAACTTCGACGAGAACCAGAATCCTGAGTCCGCCGAAGGTCGCAGCGAGGGGTCGGATGCTCAGGCATCCGGCCCCGCGCCGCACCACCAGGACTCCCGCGATGCGCAGGCCGCCGAGGGCTCGGACGAGACCCCGGCAGACGGCGCTCCCGACGACCTGACGGTCGACGACATCCTCGGCGCGACCCAGACCGGCGAGGCCGCGGCGGAAGACGCCGTGCTCGCCGACCTCGAGTCCACTCTGCTGAACGACCTCAAGCGTCTGCAGGCCGAGTACGCCAATTACCGTCGCCGCACCGAAGAGCAGCGGCAGGTCGAGATCGAGCGGGCGAAGGGCGAGGCAGCCAAGGGCCTGGTCCCCGTGCTCGACGACCTCGATCGCGCGGCCCAGCACGGTGATCTGGTCGAGGGCACGCCCTTCGCCGTGATCGCCGAGAAGGTGCGCACGGTCGTGGAGCGTCTCGGAGTGGTCGCGTACGGCGAGAAGGGCGAGGAATTCGACCCGCAGCGTCACGAGGCGATCTTCCAGCAGCCGACGCCCGGCGCCGAGAAGACCACGATCCTCGAGGTCGTCGAGGTGGGCTACCGTCTCGGTGATGTCGAGCTGCGCCCTGCGAAGGTCGTCGTCGCTGTCCCGGAAGGGTAGGTGATCGATGGCCAGCCAGGATTGGTTCGACAAGGACTTCTACAAGACCCTCGGGGTGTCCAAGGACGTCAGCGATGCAGAACTGAAGAAGACGTACCGCAAGCTCGCGCGCAAGTATCACCCGGACTCCAATCAGGGTGATGCCAAGGCCGAGGCGAAGTTCAAGGAGATCAGCGAGGCCTACTCGGTGCTCTCCGATGCGGAACAGCGCAAGGAGTACGACGAGATCCGCGCCATGGGCTCCGGTGCCCGCTTCACGGCGGGCGGCCAGGGCACAGGCGGCTTCGAAGACGTGTTCAGCCGTTTCGGCCAGCAGGGCCGAGGGCAGACGGCGGACTTCGAGGACATCTTCGCGATGTTCAACCAGGGCCAGGGTGCGAGCTTCGGCGGCGGACGCTTCGGCCAGCCGAGCGGCGGCTACCGCGGCTTCGGCGGGCCGCAGCGCGGTGCTGACGTGACCGCGCGCACCACGCTCGACTTCGTCACCGCCGTGCAGGGCGAGACCATCTCGCTGCAGGGCGAAGACGGCAAGCCGTTCAAGGTGAAGATCCCCGCCGGTGTCGCCGACGGTCAGAAGATCCGTCTGCGCGGCCGCGGCCGGCCCTCGCCCGATGGTGGGGAGAGCGGTGACATCGTGGTGCAGATCACGGTGCGCCCGCACCCTGTCTTCACGCGCGACGGTCTCAACCTGCGCGTCGTCGTGCCCGTGACCTTCACGGAGGCGACCCTGGGGGCGACCATCGAAGTCCCGACCCTCGGCGGCGACGTGGTCAAGCTCCGCGTCGCACCGGGCACCCCCTCAGGGCGGGTGCTGCGGGTCAAGGGTCGCGGAGTCGCGACGTCGAAGGGCACGGGCGATCTGCTCGCCGAGCTCCAGGTCGCGGTGCCGACGCACCTCGACGAGGCCGCACGCGCGGCGCTGGAGAAGTTCCAGGAGCTCGAGCCCGACGAGAACCCGCGAGCCGAGTTGATGGCGAAGGCCCGGCGATGAGCAGTCGTCGGGATCACATCGCCGGGACAGGCGTTCGCGCCGGATCAGGCCGTTCTGTGAAGAACGCGCCTGTTCCGGCGCCTCTGCCTGAGTCCGCGCGTACGACAAGAGACACGGGTAGGAGAGGAGAGGGGAATCGATGATGAACGCCGACACCCCGGTGTTCGCGATCGCGGCCGCCGCCGAGCTCTCCGGCCTTCACCCTCAGACGCTGCGGCAGTACGACCGCATCGGCCTCGTCGTCCCCGGCCGCACCTCGGGCGGCTCGCGCCGCTATTCGTCTCGCAACATCGAGCAGCTGCGCGAGGTCGCACAGCTCTCCTCCGAAGGGGCGAGCCTTCCCGCGATCGCTCGTCTGCTCGACCTCGAAGACGAGAACAGGGCGCTGCGCAACCGGATCGCCGTGCTCGAAGCCGCCCTGCGCACCGAGCGGGAGAATCGCCCCGGCGTGCGCGTGTTCGCCGCAGGTTCCGCAGGTGTCGTGCCCATGCCGACCGGTCGCCGCCTGCGCCGCTCGACCGAGGTCGTGCTCTGGGACCCGCGAGGCAGCGCCTAGAGGCAGCGCCTGGAGGCAGCGCCTCGATCAGAGCGGCTCCACGGAGAACCGGAACGCCGCACCATTGCGGAACGGTTCGACGATCTCGAAGTTCTCGTACGCGGGACCCCCGGGGATCGGCGAAGAACTCGCCCAATAGGACCAGCGGGCGTTGACCACTGCCTCGAGCGCCGGGTGCGGGTCATCCACGCGCCAGGTCTGCACGGCTCGACGACCGAGGAAGCGCCAGTGTTCCGCGGTATCAGCGGAGTACTCGACGGACCATGGCTCCTCCTCGTCGCCGGTGGCGCTCACCATCGCCGATTCCCCGTCGCGGGTCAGGTCGGCGAGCGGAAAGCGGCCGTGAGCGGTGAACGCGGTGCCCGAGAACTCCGGCCACAGCTCGGCAGGCGACACCACGCGGTCCGCCAGGTGCAGCAGCCGCAGTCGTGCCCAATTGCCCATCGTCGCGGTGAGGATCAGGTGTGAGAGCGGCACAGATGTCGCCCTCGTGAACCCCGCGACCTCCACCTCGTGCGGCCGGTCGGCGAAGAACCGTACCCTCACACTCACATCCGCACCGTTGGCGAAGCGTTCGACGCCGATCCAGACGGTGAGCGTCTCCACGCCCTCGACGGTACCGATCCGTCCACGGGCCGGGGCCGTCGACGGCATGGAGTTCGCACCTGCAGAATCGTCCGCCGACCAAAACCTCTTGCCCTGCTTGCCGGGATCCAGCGTGCTCGGCTCCATCTCTGAGAATCCCCGTTCTGTCGCGCCCTCCGGGACCGGCTCCACGGCGATGAAGTTCACCAGCCGCTCGTGGGGGTGGTCGAGGTAGGGGGTGAAGACGCGCAGGAGCCCGCGCGGCCCCGGTGTCGGCGGGATTCCGACCTGGAGCCCGCCGACAGGTCCCCACCGGGGCTCGGATGCGCCGTCACCAGAGGGCCGAAGCCAGTGGGGTGTCGCGAAGTCGAGCATGTCGATGACCCTAGTGTGTTGAAATCGATTTCGCTAGATTCGAGGAATCACGTCGATCGAGGAGGATCATGTCCAGCCCTGTCGCCTTCCTTCCTGTCGCCTTCCGCCGCGTGGCCGTGGCGGTATCCCTCGTTCTGGCCGTCGCTGTTGTCGGGTGCAGTGGAGAGGGCGGTGTGATCGTCGATCCCGATCCTGACAAACCGTTCGTGCTCGATGGGGTGTCCGGCCTCACCGAGATCGCGCAGCTCACGGGGCCTGGCGCCACGAACGACACGGAGTCGGTCTCGGTCGCGGGCACCGACCTCGGATCGATGGTGAACGTCGGTGACAAGACCTTCTTCTTCTTCGGCGACACGTTCGGCGAACGCGAGCCCGGGTCGATCGGTGGGCAGGGCGGGTTCTGGCGCTCGAACGTGGCTGCGTGGACGACCGACGACGACCCGTCGGACGGCATCGAGTTCGAGGGGTGGCTGGAGGATGAGGTCGGCCTCGCCGCGCCCCTCATCGAAGGCGATCACGACGCGAACGGCGCCGGTGGCGAGGTCACGAAGATTCCGACCTACGGCTTCGCTGTCGGAGACGCGATCTACGTCTCGTACATGTCGGTGCGTTTCTGGGGCAGCCCTGGAGCCTGGGATTCCAACTACTCCGCCCTCGTCGTCTCGCGGGATCTCGGATCTACATGGCGCCCTGTCGAAGGCGTGGAGTGGCCGGGTGACTCGAACTTCGTGCAGTTCGCGACGGCCGAGGTGAGGGACGGCGACGCGGACTGGATCTATTTCTGGTCGATTCCGTCCGGCCGATTCGGTGGTGTTCAGCTGATGCGCGTCCCGGCCACCGAGGACGCCGTCGAAGACCAGTCGGAGTACTCGTACTTCGCAGGTCTCGAAGGAGGGACGCCGCAGTGGAGCGACGACCTGCGCGACGCCGAGACGATTCTGGAAGGCACGGTCGGAGAGCTCTCGGTGATGTGGTCGACGTATCTGGACCGCTGGATCATGACCTATTCGGATGCCGGTTCGGCATACATCCGTGAGGGTGTCACGCCGTGGGGCCCGTGGGGCGAGGCGATCGAACTCGTTCCCCGCGAGGACCATCCCGGGTTGTACTCGCCGTACCTGAATCCGCGATACGTGAGCGACGGCGGACGTCGGATCTACTTCACGCTGTCGCTCTGGGATCCGTACAACGTCTTCTGGTTCTCCGCAGACCTGGAGCGCGCAGAGTGATCGACGCACGGATCATGCCTTGCGTATGAAATCGATTTCGCCTACTCTGGCGCATACCCGATCACCGACGATCCAGGGATGCGACCAGGGCCCGTCGGCGGCAGCCGAGATCACCGCAGCGACTCGATGAGGAGTCCGTTCCTGAGGAGGAACCCATGAGAATCACAACTCGTACGCGCAGGGCCGCGATCGCCGCTCTGGGCGCGCTCACGGTCGGCGTCATGCTGGCCGCGTGCGGTTCCGGCACGCCGGGGGAGTCTGCCGGCGACGGAGGCGGAGAGGACGGCGTCACCACGGTGCAGTTCTGGCACCGGACGTTCACGCCTGTGGAGAACGAGTGGTACGCCGACATCGTGAAGAAGTTCAACGCCTCGCAGGACAAGATCAAGGTCGTCGATACCGAGGTGCCCGCCGACGCGTGGGACCAGAAGATGAAGGCGGCCCAGGCCGCAGGCAAGGCCCCGGACGTCTACACCAGCTCCGCCAACCTCTACGACCTCGTGAACGCCGGATCGGTGCACGAACTCGACTCCATCGTCCCGAAGGACGCCCTCGACGAGATCCTCGACAACGCGAAATCGATCTCCGAGATCGACGGCACGCACTATGCCTATCCACTGCTGCTCGAGCCTCAGACCGTGCTGTTCTGGAACAAGGACATGTTGGACGCTGCCGGTGTCGATTCAGGGAGCGCCCCGGCGACATGGGACGATCTCCTCGCCGCCTGCGCGAAAATCCAGCCGACGCTCTCCGACGGGCAGTACTGCATCTCGCCGGCGCAGGATGCGGTGACAATGGCGTGGTCGACCGTCGGACAGCAGTACAACTTCGCCGGACACCTGGCGCTCACCGACGACTGGACCGCCCCTGACATCGACAACGAGGGCTACCGGAGCCTGATGGAGCAGTACCAGCAGCTGTGGGACAAGGGATACATGCCCAAGCAGCCTCTCGCGGCATACGTCGCAGGCGAGGACTTCGGTCAGCAGAAGGTCGCCTTCAAGGTGTCCGGTTCGTGGATGATGTCCGAGATCGGCTCGGACTACACCGACCTGCTCAGCAAGACCGGCGTCGGTGCCTTCCCGAGTTCGTCGGATGCGGACGGCCGCACAGCCACCACGATGGGCAACTTCACCTGGGTTGTCGACGCGAAGAGCAAGGCCCCCGAAGCCGCCGGCGAATTCCTCGCCTGGGCGATCGGCGGCGAGCCGCAGAACCTCGTCCCATTCTTCGTCGACACACAGTTCACCAAGGTGCCGGTGCGTCAGTCCGTGCAGGATGCCGTCGCGGCGAGCGAAGAGGCCGCTGACGCTCCGTGGTCGAGCATCATCGTCGACGACATCGCGCCGGACGCCATCCCCGGTTCCACCTACCCCTGGGATGTCAATCTCGCCGTCGGCACGGCGATGGAATCCGTGATGAAGGGCTCCGCCTCGGTGGATGACGCGATCAAGACCGCGAATGCGGCGATCCAGACCGTCATCGACCGCGACGGGCTGTCCGACAAGGCACCAAAGAACTGACGTCGCTCACTGTTCGGGGGTCGGCCCCGGCCCCCGAACAGTGAAGGACACGAGATCACGACGAGGTGGATATGGCCAATCAGGCTGTGCAGGAACGCCGGGCGATCCGGCAGCGGCAGAACCGTTACCGCTATCGCGACAACAGGACCGCATACTGGTTCCTGCTGCCGCTGGTGGTGCTGCTGGGGATCTTCGTGATCTGGCCGGCCATCTACGCCGGATACCTGTCATTCCAGGACTGGAGCTTCTATAAGGACCCGGAGTTCGTCGGCATCCGCAACTACGCCAACGTGCTCAAGGATCCGCTGTTCCTCGCGACCATCGGTCGCGGCTTCGCCTTCGTGCTCCTCACCGTGCCGATCATGCTCGTGCTGGCGTTCCTCTTCGCAAGCCTCGTCGTGACCGTGTCTCGACGGGCGGCCAGCCTCCTGAAGGTCAGCATCTACATCCCGACGATCATCTCCGCCGTGATCGCGTCGATCATCTTCGTGCTGATCTACAACTACTCCGGCGGACTTCTCAACGCTTTCCTCGGTACCTTCGGCATCGAGCCGATCGCCTGGATAGGTGATCCCAAGTGGGCGCTCCTCGCCATCGCGGTCCCGGCGATCTGGCTGGGCATGGGACTGACCTCGCTGATCATGGTCGCCGCGATGGTCGACATCCCGGCGGAGTACTACGAGGCGGCGGCGATGGAGGGGGCCAACTGGGGCCAGAAGACCGCGTACATCACCATCCCGCAGATGAAGAACGTGGTGCTGTACCTGCTCATCACCGGTTTCGTCGCCGCGATCCAGCAGTTCGAACTGCCCCTCGTCATGACCCAGGGCGGTCCGCTGGATTCCACGACCCTGCCGAACCTGTTCATCTTCAACCACTTCCGCAACGATGTGAACGTCGGCTACTCGATCGCCGCAGCGCTGTTGCTGTTCGTGGTGCTGGGTACGATCTCTGCCCTCGTCTTCAAGTTCGTCAACTCCGAGAGGCTGGTGGACTGATGGCCGTCATGCAGGAGACCACGCGCATCGTGCTCGCCGGCAGAGAACCTCGCTCGACCAGGCCGCCGCGCAGCGCCGGAGGCTGGCTCGTCGTCATCGGCAAGGTGATCCTGGGTGCGCTGTTCGTCATCGCGTCGCTGTTTCCGCTCGCCTGGATGGTGATCGCCGGCTTCAAGTCGAAGACCGAGGTCGTGGAGACCCCCTTCCAGTTCTTCCCCGAGGTGTGGCTCTGGCAGAACTACGCGCAGATCCTGGCCGATCCGACGTTCCTGCGCACTCTGTTGTGGACGTTCTTCGGTGCCGTGCTGTTCACCGTGGGCAGTCTCGCCGTGAACTCGCTCGCCGCCTACGCCTTCGCACGCCTCGACTTCCGGTTCAAGAAGACGATCTGGGCGATCGTGATCACGACGATGTTCATTCCCGGCATGACGATCCTGCTCACGAGCTTCATCGTGGTCACCCGCCTCTCCATGCTCGACACGCTGGCCGTGCTGGTGATCCCCGGGCTTGCGAGCGCCGGCATGGTGTTCTTCATCCGGCAGTTCTACCTGAACATCCCCAAGAGCTTGGAAGAGGCCGCGATGCTCGACGGCTGCGGTCGTTTCGGCATCTTCGTACGCATCTTCCTGCCGTTGTCGAAGCCGCCGTTCGTCGTGATGGGGATCACCGCGTTCCTCGCGTACTGGAATTCGTACGTCTGGCCGATCCTGACGATCACCTCGCCGGAGCGGTTCGTGCTCCAGCAGTACCTCGCAACCTTCCGGTCCGAGCGCAGCACCGAGCTCGGCCTCTTGATGGCCGGGTCCGTGCTCGCCGCAGCGCCGGTGATCATCCTGTTCCTCATCTTCCAGCGTCAGATCATCGGCAACATCAAGATGGCAGGCCTGAAATAGCAGCACTCTGCAGCACCACCGGCACCCGCCACCCGGCGGCAGCGAGAGGAGAGATCGATGGAGATCGAACAGAACCAGGAGTCATGGCTCAGCCGCAGGGGCGTCCTGCAGGGAGCGGTGGTAGCGGGAGCGGCGTTCCTGGCTGCGACCGGCCGGCCCGCTCCCGCGGCCGCCGCCGGACTGTCCGTGACGAGGGTCAAGGTGCTCGCCGGCACGCAGAGCCCCGTGCAGTACGGCATCGGGGCCACGGATCTCGGGATCCCCGCTCGCACACCGGATGGTCGGATGCTCTTCATGTTCGGCGACACGTGGGCCGATGGTGTCGGCGGCGCGAACTGGCGTTCCCCCGTCGCTCTCTACTCCTCGACGACGAACCTCGCCGCGGGAGTCGCGTTCAACGGGAGCGCGGGTGCCGGAGCGAACACGCAGGGCGTCGCTCCGCAGCTCTGGTATTACCCGCACGACGCCTACTTCACGACAGTGATCCCCTCCGATGTGATCACCGTCGGATCGCGAATGTATCTGCACGCGATCGTCAATGGCCCTCAGTTCGGAGCCGTGCGCTGGACGGAACTCTGGAAGTCGGACGACAACGGCGCGTCCTGGCAGCACACGGGGCTGCAGTTCCCCGCGGATATGGCGGGCGGCAAGTTCCAGTGCATCACGTGGGGCGAGGGCAACGACGGCTACGTGTACATCTACGGCACGGGCTTCCAGCGCGACAAGGGCATCGTGCTGTACCGGGTGCCGTCGAACAACATGACGACGCTCTCGGCCTATCAACCGTGGGGCTTCGCGAACGGTTCATGGGGGTGGGGCAAGCCCGTCACCGAGGTGCTCGGCGGCAAGTTCGGTGAGATGTGCCTGCGACCGCTCGGCGGGAAGTGGATTCTCACCTGGTTCAACTCCGGCGCGTATCGGATCGACGCGATGGTCCTGAACACGCCGACCGACAACCTCTACACGGCCACGAAGACCACTCTCCTCACCGGCACCGAGTGGAACACGGAAGATGCCTCGCACGTCGCGCAGCTCTACGGCGGCTACATCATCCCCGGGTCGACCCTGTCGGACCTGCACCTCAGCGTGAGCCAATGGAACACGGGCAACAACAGCGTGTACCACTCGGAGCAGTTCCGCGTGCAGGGGCTGGTGTAGGCGGGCGCGTCCAGGAGACCGAAAGCAACGCTTCCTAGCTTGGGGAGCAGGGAACGACCCTGCTCCGCGCCTGGCGCGCGGGTGTCCTGCCACGAAGGAAGAACTCCTCATGACGAACACCAAAGCCCCCTCTGCCGCCGCCTCGACCGGCCTCCTGGTCCTCCGGGTCGTCGTCGGCGCGATCTTCGCCGCCCACGGCGCGCAGAAGATCTTCGAGTTCACGCTGCCCGGGACCATCGGCAGCTTCGCCGGCATGGGAGTGCCGTTCGCCGAGATCGCCGCCCCGCTGGTGGCGTTCCTCGAGCTCGTCGGCGGCATTCTTCTGATCATCGGATTCCTCACGAGGCCGGTCGGCATCCTGCTCACCATCGACATGGCGGTGGCGCTTCTCCTCGTGCCCCTCCCCGCCGGGCTGTGGGTCGGGGACGGGGGCTACGAGTTCGTCGCGGTCCTCGGTGTCGCCGCGCTCGCGCTGGCGCTCACGGGAGCCGGCCGTTTCTCCATCGACGGCGCCCTGCTTCGCGGTCGTGCCCCTGCCTGGCTCGCCTGAGAGTCGCCGCGCTCAGTCCTGAGGCTCGCGGGGCGGAGTGGCGCCGATGTCCGGCACCGGGGCTGTGCCTAGGTGCACCTCCAGGTCGTCGGCCGTCGGCGTCTTCGGGCGCCGCGCGGTCGGGCGGTCGAGGTAGAACAGTGCTGTGGAGGCGATGTCGTCGCGCAGCGGTAGGTACCGCCAGCCGCTGCGCCATCCGAGCGCCTGGATGTCGACCTTCGGGATACCGGTCGCGAAATGGATCGGGTCGAGCAGGTGCCAGCGGTACATGCCGAAGCGCTGCTGCGACACATACAGCCCGTCGGGACGGATCACCTGGGGCATGCCCAGATAGGGAGTCGAGAACTCCGTGTAGCCCTGGCCGGGGATGTCGAAGTTCCAGGCACCGCCGAAGTAGTCCTCTGTCCCCGTGCCGCAGATCGTCGGATAGTCGGTGTCGTCGTCGAGGTAGAACTTGATCTCGCCTTCGCCCCACCATCCGTTGGAGTTCACGCCCCAGGCGATGTACGTGCCGACGTACTGACCCTGCCCTTCGACGCCCTCCAGAATCACGTGCGGGGTGAGATCGGCCAGCGGGTTCGATCGACGCCACTGCGCGTGGAAGTACGCGTCGTTCGAGTGGTCGCCTCCGACCTCGTAGGTCACCTGGTAGTAGACACGCACGTCGACGACGGAGGTGTTCTCGAGGGTCAGTCTGGCGCCGTCCTTGAACGGCATCGGCCAGTAGGAGTTGAATCCGCCGTGCGGGTTCGCAGCGATCGTCTGCGAGTTCACCTGCGCGAAGACTCCCCAGGCGTTGCAGAAGAAGTCGCCGTACGGCACCTCGACGGCGGGTTCGTCGGCGCCGTCCCAATATGCGCGCAGCAGCAGGGTGCGCCAGTTGTCGGTATGGGTCGTGATCCAGAGGTGGGTGATCTTGCCCGCACCGGTGATGTTCGCGAGCTCGAGCGTCTCGCCGGCCTTTATGTCCATGCTGGGCGAGATCTTCCAACCGGGACCGAGGTCACGAGCGTTCATCGCGCCCGTGCCCTCGGTCGCGCGGCCACCGCCCCCAGCGGATCCGTCGAAGTTCTCGGGGGAGATCGATCGGGTCTGCACCGGTCGCAGCGCTGCGAGGGATGCCAGATCAGAAGCAGAGGAAGTCATGGGCGCCAATGTAATCGATTTCAGATGAGAACGCCAGAGAATCGAGGTGTGCGCGATACTGTTGCTTTCACGTCCGGCGCGTCCGGGCAGGCAGTGAGGGTGCATGGCCACGATCTATGACGTCGCGGAACTCGCGGGTGTCTCCCCGGCGACCGTCTCGCGTGTGTTCAACGGCACGAGCGTGTCCGAGGAGAAGGTGGCCGCCGTGCGCGACGCCGCGGCCCGGCTGAACTTCACGCCGAATCGCACGGCTCGTACACTCCGACGCCAGAGCTCCGAGGTCATCGCGCTCGTGATCCCGGACATCGAGAACCCCTACTTCACGGAGATGGCGCGAGGGGTCGAAGACGTCGCCTCCGAGGCGGGCTACTCGGTCGTCCTGTGCAACTCCGACGCGCAGATGGAGAAGGAGGCGACATACCTCCGTATCGCGATCTCCGAGCACATGTCGGGGATCATCATCGCGACGGCCGACGAGCGGTCCAACCTCGAGGGCATCCTCGCGACGGGGCGTCCCGTCGTGGCGGTCGACCGCAGCACCACGTACGACATCGACGGTGTCGTGATGGCGAACCGTGCAGCGGGCACGTCCGCGACGCAGGATCTGATCGACGCGGGCTATCGTCGCATCGCCTATATCGGCGGGCCCGAGCACATCGATACCGCGGCGGAGCGAGCCGCAGGATGGCGCTCCGTGCTCGCTGCGGCTCAGCCAGACCTCGACCTCGACGAGCTCGCACGATTCGCGACGTTCCGCGTGGAGGGGGGCCGTGCCGCTATGGAGGAGCTCCTCGCGCTTCCCGAGCCGCCCGATGCCGTGGTCGCCGGGAACAACCTCATCGGCGTCGGCGCCATCCAGGTGCTCACCGAGCACGGGCTCACTCCGCCGCAGGTCGGTGTCGCCGTGATCGGGTCACTGCCCTTCACGACGCTGTCTCCCACCGCCGTCACCGTCGTTCGCCTGCCGGCGCGCCACATGGGTGTGACGGCGGCGCGGATGCTGCTCGAGCGCATCAAGGGCGACCGGCAGCCCTCGCGCACCGTGGTGCTGCGCAACGAGATCCAACCCGCCAGCCAGCGGGTCTAGCGGGAGCCCCAGAAGCGGGTCGCCAGGTGGGCGACCTCTTTGTCGAGCTCTTCGAGTCGTCGATCGACAGAGCCCAGTCGCGCGTCGAACGTCGCCTCGAGAGCGTCGAATCGGGTGTCGACCCTCGCGTCCATCGCCTCGAACTTCGTCTCCATCGCCTGGAGCTTCGTCTCCATCGTCTCGAACCGGTATCCCAGCTCGCGCCGGAGGGACGATGTCATCTTGTCGTTCTGGCGGATGAGGACGGTGAGCGCCCCCAGCATGAAGGCAGCGAACACGCCGATCAGAGTCCAGACCTGGGGTTCGTTCATCTGCATGGCTCCATCCTGCGGGGGAGTCCTCAGATTGTCACGGTATTCCAGTGCGGCTCGGGCTCGAGCCCGTGAAGAGTGGAGAGCGCGCGCTCCCCGCAGATCGTGCAGGAAAGGTCGGATCTTCTTGCGATGTGAAATCGATTTCGCATAAAGTGGCCACAGGTTTCAGATTCTGTGCCCGGTTTCAAGGAGGACACCATGCGCTGCACCCTCGGGGTGGACATCGGCACGTCCAGCAGCAAAGGCGTGCTGGTGGGGGTCGACGGCACGATCATCGCGTCGGCGAGCCGTGCGCACGAGGTCCGCCGCCCCCACACCGGCTGGGTCGAGATGGACGGCGACGTGTGGTGGGACGAGTTCGTCTCGATCTCTCGCGAGCTGCTTGAGACGGTGCCCGATGCCGAGGTGGTCGGAGTCGGTGTGAGCGGGATGGGGCCGTGCATCCTCCTCGCCGACGAGGATGACCGCCCGGTGCGTCC
This sequence comes from Microbacterium sp. H6, assembly GCF_003314775.1. NCBI lineage: Bacteria > Bacillati > Actinomycetota > Actinomycetes > Micrococcales > Microbacteriaceae > Microbacterium > Microbacterium sp. H6. The sequence continues at coordinate 26,462 of NZ_QOAY01000166.1, forward strand.
CGCCATCCTCTATGGCGTCGACACACGCTCGACGGCGCAGATCGATCGGATGACGGCCGACCTCGGCATCGAGGAGATCACGCGCGTCGGCGGATCGACGCTCACCTCGCAGGCGGGTGGCCCCAAGATCGCCTGGATCGGGGATGAGGAGCCGGAGGCCCTGGCGCGTGCGCGACGCCTCTTCATGCCGGCGTCGTGGCTGACCAGGAACCTCACCGGGGCGTATGTGCTCGACCACCAGTCCGCGAGTCAGGTCTCGCCGTTCTACGACATCGAGGCCGAGAGCTGGTACGGGCCGTGGTGGGAGCTGTACGCGGGCGGTATCGAGCAGCCCGCACTGCTCTGGGCGGGCGACTTGGCAGGAGAGGTCACCGCCGCCGCGGCAGCGGCAAGCGGCATCCCGGCGGGAACACCCGTGATCACGGGCAGCATCGACGCCTGGACGGAGGCGGTCAGCGTCGGCGCGCACGAGGTCGGCGACCTCATGCTCATGTACGGGACGACGATGTTCCTGGTCGCGACGGGGGCGGAGACTCTGCGCACCCCGTCGATGTGGACCACTGCGGGAGCGTTCGCCGGCACACGCAACCTCGCGGGCGGGCTCTCCACGTCCGGCGCGCTGACCGCCTGGTTGAAGGATCTGACCGGGGCGGATTACCCCGAGCTGCTGGCAGAGGCGGAGCTCTCTCCACCCGGTGCGAGGGGATTGCTCGTGCTGCCGTACTTCGCCGGGGAGCGTACCCCGATCCAAGACCCTGATGCCCGGGGCGTGATCGCCGGACTCACGCTCGAGCACACGCGAGGCGACCTCTATCGTGCCGCTCTCGAGGCCACGGCGCTCGGCGTGCGCCACAACGTGGAGACCATGCGCGCGGCGGGTGCCGACATTCGTCGGATCGTCGCGGTGGGCGGGGGCACCCAGGGGCGGCTCTGGCTGCAGGTGGTCTCCGACGTGACAGGTCTCGTGCAGGAGGTGCCGCAGACGACGATCGGCGCGAGTTACGGTGCGGCCTTCCTCGCCGCGACCGCGATCGCCGCGCCTGACGAGACGCCGGTGATCACGGACTGGAACCCCGTCGCGGAGACGATCCGGCCTGATGAGGCGCTGCGCCCGGCCTACGACGACCTGTTCGACAGATACGTGCGCCTCTACGCGGATTCGAAGGACGTCGTGCACGAACTCGCAGACACGCAGCGCGGAGCATCCGCATGACCCGCGAACGGCGCGCCCGCGGTATCCCGCACACGTCGCAGGCGACGGCGTTCCCGCTGGGAGGCATCGGGACGGGCAATGTGTCGATCGGTGCCAGGGGAGAGCTGCGCGACTGGGAGCTCGAGAACCTTCCGGACAAGGGGCGTCGCAACCCGCACTCCTTCTTCGCGATCCACGCGGCTCCGGAGGGCGGCGACGCGGTCACCCGAGTGCTCGAAGCGCGGCTCGGCGGGCGTCACGATGCAGACGCGGGCTACGCGTTCGACCAGCTCGCGGGCCTCCCGCGACTCGATGCCGCGACGCTGCACGGCGAATACCCGGTGGTCGACGTCGACTTCAGCGACGCCGTCCTACCGGTCGACGTCTCGCTGCACGCCTTCACACCCCTGGTGCCTCTCGACGCGGACGAGTCCGGCATCCCGGCAGCGGTGCTGCGTTACCGCGTGACGAACCCTGGGTCGGTCCCGGTGGCGGTCACGGTCGTGGGCAGCATCTCGCACACGGCGGGGCGTGGCACCCCGGGGCCGGATGCGCCATGGGGGATGCGTGCGACGCAGACGGTGCGCTGGCGCGACGACGGCGAGGTGCGCGGACTCGACTTCGGGGTGGAACTGCCCGAGGATGACTTCGGCTACGGGACGCTGAGCCTCACCACGACGGATGCGGCCACGACCGCCAAGCCGCAGTGGGTCACCAGCTACTGGCCCGACGGTGCACGGCTGTTCTGGAACGATCTGACTGACGACGGGCTGCTCGCGGCGGAGCCGAGGCTCACGCTGGAGGATCGGCCCAGAGGGCTCTTCGCCGAACCCGATGCCGACCCGGACGCCGCGCCGCTGACCGAAGCGGAGATGCTGGCGAAGCTTCCCCGTCTGCGCACCGGCTCGCTCGGCATCGTGCACGTCCTCGCTCCCGGTGAGAGCCGCGACTTCGAGTTCGTGCTGTCGTGGAGCTTCCCGAATCGTCGTCGTGGGTGGAACGGGCATATCGTGTTCGCCGACCCGAACCTCGACGAGATCGTGCGGAACCACTACGCGACGCTGTGGCCGGATGCCTGGGCCGCCGCTGCCCACGTGCACGCGCACCTCGCAGAGCTCGAGGAGACGACGGATGCGTTCGTCGAGGCGCTGTACGGCGGGAGTCTCGATCCGGTGCTGATCGATGCGATCGGAGCGAACATCGCGGCCGCCCGTTCCACGACCGGCTTCGTCATCGAATCCCCGAACTCCGAGCTGGGCGATGGACCGGTGTTCGCGGCGTGGGAGGGATCTTTCGATCACGGCGGCTCGTGCGAGGGCACCTGTACCCACGTGTGGTCGTATGCGCAGACCCTCGCCTGGCTCTTCCCCTCGCTCGAAAGAAGTGCTCGGCGGGTGGAGTATCTGCTCGAGACGGACGAGTCCGGGGCGCAGAAGTTCCGCGGCAACCGCGTCTTCGGAGGTCCCTCCTGGTTCATGGGTCCGGCCGTCGACGGACAGCTCGGCACTCTGCTCCGCCTGCACCGGGAATGGCGCTTCAGCGGAGACGACGACTTCCTGCGTGAACTGTGGCCCGCAGCGGCTCGCACCCTGGACTTCGCGATCAGGGTCTGGGATCGCGACGGAGACGGGCTCCTCGACGGGGAGATGCACAACACCTACGACATCGAGTTCCACGGGGCAGAGCCCCTCGCGAACGGCGTGTACCTCGCGGCGCTCCGGGCGGGTACGCGCATGGCTGCCCATCTCGGTGAGGACCGGCGGGCGGAGGCATGGTCGGCTCGAGCGGACCATGTCGCCGCGGCGATGGACGAGACGCTGTGGAACGGTGAGTACTACCGCCAGGTGATCGGCGATGCCGACGCGCACCGGTACCAGTACGGCGATGGCGTGCTGTCGGATCAGCTCCTCGGGCAGTTCCACGCATTCGTGAACGGCCTCGGGCACATTCTTCCCCCGGAACGAGTCGATTCGGCGCTTGCCGCGATCGTGGCGCACAATCACCGTGACGACCTGTCTGCGCACGAGAGCACGCAGCGCGTCTACGCCCTGAACGACGAAGGTGGGCTCCTGCTCGCATCCTGGCCGCACGGTGGACGCCCGGCGATCCCCTTCGTCTACTCCGACGAGGTGTGGACGGGAGTCGAGCATCAGGTCGCGGCCTCGCTTCTCTATGCCGGCCGCGTCGATGACGCGATCCTCGTCGAGCGTTCGTTGCGCGGGCGGTATGACGGGCGTCACCGCAGTCCGTGGAACGAGATCGAATGCGGCAACCACTACGCACGATCGCTCGCGTCGTGGGCGCTTCTGCTCGGAGCGAGCGGTGTGCAGTGGGATGCCCCAAGCGGCGAGCTCTCCTTCGCTCCGGCGACCGGCGGTGATCTCCGCAGCCTGTTCACCACGGGAACCGGCTGGGGGCGTGTCGAGATCGACGAGCATGAGCTGGCCATCCATCTCGACGGCGGCACGCTCGATGTCGCAGACCTGCGGCTGCGCGGCCGGACCGTCGGCCGCGACATCCGACTCCGAGCCGGGGATACGCATCGTTCCCGGCTCACCCCGACCCCAACCCCGGAGGCATCATGACCACCTACACCCTGCCGACCACGGCATCCCGCCCGACGACCGCTCCGAAGACCGCGTATCTCATCACGTCCGGAGACCTTCGTGAGTCGGCGAACGTGGCGGGGTGGCCCACCCAGGTCGAGCTGGAGACCGGCGTCACCGGGGTGCTGAACGCCCTCGGGTGGGAGGTCATCCGGCCCTTCGGCGTCGACCCCGAGACCGGGCACGGATTCATCTCGAGCCAGCGCATGGGCCTCGAGGTGTTCACGCGCATCCCCGTCGACGCGCCGCTCATCGTCGCGATCGCCAACTGGCAGTACTCGCACCATGTGCTCGCCGGACTGCGATCCCACGAGGGGCCGATTCTCACGGTCGCGAACTTCGCCGGCGATTGGCCGGGCCTCGTCGGCCTTCTCGGGCTGAACGCGGGTCTGACCAAGATGGGCAAGCCCTACGCGACCACCTGGTCCGTCGACTTCGCCGATGAGTGGTTCACCGACGGCATCAAGGAATGGACGGAGTCCGGCGCCATCACGCACGACAGCTCGCACGTCCGACCGCTGCCCGCGCTGCCGGACAGCCCGGAGAAGCAGCTCGGCGAGGCGCTCGCGGCACAGCTGCTCTCCGAGAAGGCGATCATCGGCGTGTTCGATGAAGGCTGCATGGGCATGTACAACGCGATCTTCGACGACGAGCTGCTCAACCCGACCGGCATCTACAAGGAGCGCCTCTCGCAGTCGGCGTTGTACGCCGAGATGCTCGACGTCACGGACGATGAAGCCGACGCCGCGTACGACTGGTTGATCGATGCGGGGATGACGTTCCGCTACGGCGAAGACGGCGTCACCGAGCTCACCCGCGACCAGGTGCAGTGGCAGCTGAAGATGTACATCGCCGCGCTCCGCATCGCCGACGACTTCGGGCTCGACGCGGTCGGCATCCAGTACCAACAGGGCCTGAAGGACCTGGTGCCCGCCTCAGACCTGGCCGAGGGCATTCTGAACTCGACCGAGCGGCCGCCGGTGACCTCGCGCGACGGCTCTCGCGTTCTGCACGAGGGACGGGCCTTCCCGCACTTCAACGAGGCCGACGAGGGTGTCGCCGTGGACGCGCTCGTGACCGACCGGGTGTGGCGCGCGATGGGGCTCGTGCCCGACAACACGCTGCACGACGTCCGCTGGGGCGAGGACTACGACGGACAGTTCGTCTGGGTCTACGAGATCTCGGGGTCGGTGCCGGCATCGCACCTCGGAGGCTGGCAGCACGCGGAGGGATGGCGGCAGGGTCATGTGTTCTTCCCCGCGGGCGGCGCCACGATCAACGGCGTCTCGAAGCCCGGCGAGGTCGTGCTCTCCCGAGTGTTCATCGCCGAGGGCATCCTGCAGGCCGACATCTTCCGGGCGTCGGTGGTCGAGCTGCCGGCGGAGGAGACCCAGCGGCGTAAGGACGCCACGAACCCCGAGTGGCCGATCGCCCACGTGGTGCTGCACGGCGTCTCGCGCGACCAGTTCATGGCACGGCACAAGGCGAACCACGCGCAGCTCGTCTACGCGCCCGACGCCGAGACCGCGGACAAGGCCCTGATCGCGAAGGCCGCGATGTTCGACGGCATGGGGATCAAGGTCAACCTGGTGGGAGACGTGACGATCTGATCGGTCGCTGCACATCACTGCGAGCGCCAGAAGCGGGTCGCGAGGTTCGTGAGTTCCCTGTCGAGGTCGTCGACCTTGATCTCGATGCGGTCGAGCCGGGCATGGAGCCCATCGATCCGGGCCGAGAGCGTGCCTTCGACGCGGTCGATCTTCGCCGAGAGCGTGCCTTCGACGCGATCGATCTTCGCCGAGAGCGTGCCTTCGACGCGGTCGACCTCGGCGCGGATCACCCGGCTGAGCTGGGTCGTCATCAGCGTCATGCCGCCCAGCATCACTGCTGCGAAAACGCCGATCAGAGTCCATACCTGCGGATCGTTCAAGCGCATGCCTCCAGTCTGATTCCGGAGGGCAAGGTTGTCACGGTATTCCGGTCGTGACGTGCTGTCATCCCGGTGGCTGTGGAGCGAATGGCGTGTAGAAGCACCGTGCAGAAGAGGTCAGGAATCGGTTGCAGCCGGAGACTCGGTGACCAAGGGCAACCTGCTCGACGGGCGAGAGCCGTGAACATGCACGCGATGCGTCAGGCCATGGGCCGCGGTGGCGACGGCTTCGAGCATGGAAGGCATGACACTTCATGAAGAGGAAGGGGCCCCGGTCGTCGTACTCGGAGCCACCGGAACGACGGGCTCGCAGGTGGCGGATCTGCTGGAGGCCGCGGATGTGCGGGTGCGACGCGCCTCCCGCCGCTCGCCGTGGCGGTTCGACTGGGACGACGCGAGCACCTGGCCGTCGCTGTTCGACGGTGCCGGGGCGGTGTACGTGGTCCTCCCCGAGGATCCGATGGACCTCACCCCCTTCGCACGGGTGCTCGCCGACGCCGGCGTCGAGCGCGCCGTGGTGCTCACCGCACGAAACCCGGGGGTCAGCGGTGACGGCATCGCGTCCGGAGCGGAGGAGGTGTTCGGTGCCGCCGCGCCCGCTTCGACCTTCCTGCGCCCCTCATGGTTCGCGCAGGGCTTCACCACAGGTCTCTTCGCCGCTCAGCTGGATGCCACCGGCGAGCTGCGGCTGCCGGTGGGAGATGGGAGGGAGCCGTTCATCGATGCACGCGACATCTCCAGAGTCGCAGCGACGCTCCTGCGATCGCAGACGCCGGGCCCGTCGCACGTCGAGCTCTCCGGCCCGCAGTCGCTCTCGTTCGCCGAAGCCGTCGAGATCGTCGGGCGGCGCACCGGGCGTGCCCTGACCTTCGCCGACATCGGGGTCGACGAGTGGCGGGGATCCGTCGCGCCCTACCTGAAGCCGCGGATGGTGGATGCCCTCGCCAACCTGTTCGACGCGATCCGCGCCGGGCGCGATGATCATCTCTCCGACGGCGTCCACGATGTGCTCGGCGAACAGCCGCACTCGCTGGAGGCCGTGGTCGCCCGAGAAAGCGCGGTGGCGCGGTGACCGGCGAAGTGGCCACCGGGCCGATCCCCCGAGGGGTCAACAGGCGGATGGTGCTGGGCGCGGCACTGGGGGTGACCGCCGCGGTCGCTGCGGGAGCGGGCGGGGCGATCGTCCCGTCCGGCAGTGCTTCCGCCTCCCGTTCCCGCGCCGACCTCGTGCTCATCCACGGCGGATCGCACGGCGGCTGGGCCTGGCGGCGCGTCGTCGACGAACTCGATCCTCGCCGGGGACGGATCCTCACGCCCACCCTGCCGGGAGTCGGCGATCGTGCGCACCGTCTCTCGCCCGACATCCGCTTCCAGGACGGCGTGGACGACATCGTGGCGACGATCGATGCCGAGGAACTGCGTGACGTGGTGCTCGTCGGACACAGCATCGGTGGTGCCTATGTCTCCGCCGTCGCCGAGCGGATCTCCGATCGCCTCCGCGGCGCGGTGTACCTCGACGCGGTCGTCGTCGATCCCGGGGAGCGGATCCTCGACGTGCTCACCCCCGCGAGTCGGGCCGCGCTGCCGACCGTGGTCGCGCAGGCGGGTCAGGGGTACTACGTCCCCAAGCCGCAGGATCCGACGATGTTCGGGGTGACGCGTCGGAACGACGTCGAATGGCTCGACCGCAGGCTCACCGGGCACCCGTGGAGCAGTTGGAGCGACGTCGTACCGATCACCGGCCCGATACCCGATGTGCCCCTGCTCTACATCGACTGCACGGCCCCGCCGTTCGCCGATGTCGGCCCGTCGAAGGACCGTGTGCGTGCGCGGCCGGAGCGATGGTCCGTCACGAAGCTCGCGGCGGGACATGACGCCCTCGTCACGGCCCCTGCCGACGTCGCGCGTCTGATCCGGCGCTTCAGCGCGGGGGTCTAGCCCCGGACGCGGCTCGGCGCGGGATCCACGTAGTTGCGCGGACTCGCGCCGAAGCGGCGTTTGAACGCGGTGCTGAGCGCGAACTCGTCCGAATAGCCGAGCCGATCCGCGACGTCTTTCAACGGCATGTCGGGAGAGGCCTCGAGGAGTTCGAGCGCGTGCGCCATGCGCCACCGGGCGAGGTGCGACGACGGCGTCGAGCCGACGACCTCTCGGAAGAGCTTGGCGAACGCGGAGCGGGACATGTGGGCGTGCGCAGCCATGTCGGAGACCGTCCAGACCGTTCCGAGCTCGCTGTGCACCGCCTCGAGTGTGGCCCCGATCCTCGGATGCGCGACGCCGCCGATCCAGCCCGGTGGTGTCGGCGCCGTGTCGATCCAGGCGGCGACCGCCGCGCACACCGCGACTTCGGTGAGCTTGCAGAGCAGGCTGTCGACGACGGGATCGCGCCTGCCCTCGGCGTGCAGCAATGCGACCACGGAGGCCAGCAGCGGTGTGCTGTCGACCACGATCGTCCGGGGGAGCTCCTGCTCGAGGAGCGTGTAGACGTGTCCGCGACTCTTGAACGTGATCGCTTCGACACCGAAGACAGACCGCATCTCGGAGCTGCTCTCGGCCTGGATCTCGCGGGTCAGAGCGATGGTGTCTCCCTCGGCCGGGCACACCACGGCGAGCTGGTCCGAGCGGACGAGGTGGCGTCGTCCTCCGATATCGACGTGAAGGTCGTCGTGCTCCGGAATGACGAGGAGCTGCGGGGGTGCGCCATCGCTGGGGACCGGCGGTCGATGGGCGTCGCAGCGCCGCGACGAGATCACTCTGATGCTCGAGAGGGCGCGATCCACCGAACTCACTCGACCCCCTCGCTGCGCGGCGGACGCCCCGTCACTCCATTCTCTCCCCGTGCCGGGGCGACGGCTCCGGGGTCGATGCCGGGCGCAGCCCGCTGGGTGGTCCGCTGAGCGCCCGCAGGGCGTAGAGGATGGTCGCGAGGTCGACGAGTTCCTGGACGAGCGCACCGACGACCGCCGGGATGACGCCGGTCATCGCGACGATCATGAGCCCGACGCTCAACCCGATGCCGATCCAGATCGCGGTCAGCGCGACCCGGAGCGTGTGGCGGCCGATCGAGACGGCGTCGACGACCTTCGCGAGCGAATCGACGAGGATCACGACGTCTGCGGCATCGCCGGCGGCAGTGGCTCCCTTCGCCCCCATCGCGATACCGATGTCTGCGGCTGCCAGCACGGGCGCGTCATTGACGCCGTCGCCCACCATGAGCACCGGGCGCGGCTGCATCTCGGCGGCGAGCCGCACCTTCTCGGGCGGCAGCAGCTCCGCGTGGATCTCATCGATGCCGAGCCGGCGTCCCACCGATTCCGCCGTCGAATCCACGTCGCCGGTGAGCATCGCGACGCGATCGACGTCGTGCAGCCGCAGCCACGAGATGACGGCGGACGCTTCGGGGCGGGCGGCGTCGGCGAGCACGAGCACGCCGGCGAAGCGCCCGTCCACCGCCACGTAGGCCGCGGCTTCGCCGGGTTCGAGCTGCGCCCGGACGGTGTCGGGTGCGAGCGAGGCGACGTAGGCGGGCTTTCCGACCACGACGGTGCGCCCGGCGATCGTTGCG
>NZ_QOAY01000102.1:0-3240 GCF_003314775.1 Microbacterium sp. H6
AGCGACCCAGAGTGGGGAATTTCGATGAGCAGAACCGAGGAATTTCAGTGAGCGCCGTCACCGTCAGCCCAATCGTCGTCGAAGTGAGCTACGAGGACTGGTCGGAGACGGAATCTCTCACGCTCGACTAGCTCCAACCCCTTTATCGCCCCGTGTCTCACAGCATCGGTCCACGCGGGGACAGACGTTTCGGGACCTGCTGGACATGTACATGTTGAAGGCTTCTTTGAGGAAGGACTGACATGGACACCACAGATCAGGATGAGCTCGACCAAGTATTGCGGCGGCTCGCGTCTCCGACGACGCAGATCACCCCGGCGGTGGAGGACGAGCTGGCGTCGATGACGATCGCCACGCGGGGGGCAGCGCGTCCGATCGTACGCAAGCGCGCCTGGCGGCTCTCGCTAACCGCAGGGATTCCGGTCGTCGCGGTGTTCGGCATCGGTGCGGCCGCGATGGCAACGGGTCTGTGGGAGCCATGGGCGCAAACACCCGACGGAACGTTCACGTACACGTTGCCCAGCGGTATGACGTGCGAGCAACGCGTCGGCGACCTCCATTCCGAGAACCCCGACATTCAGCGTGCTGTCCAAGAGATCTTCGCCACGACGGACGTCGTCGCTGAGTCGGATGTCGCCGCGCGGTACGAGCGGCTACTCACTGAGGACTCGGCCCTCGAGTACGCCCAGGCCACGGTTGACAATAGTAGCGGTTTGCCCGGATACAGCACGATCGAGGACGTGATCTACGGGATGGCAGTGCGCACAGCCGTGAACAACACCGTGAATGAAGAACTCGTCGATCGAGGATTGCTCCAGTCCGATGAGCAATATTCGATGTCGCTCCGAGGTCAGTCTCTGTGTGGAGAGGACGCACCGTGAGTCGTCGACGCATGAACGAACGTCAGTCCCGCGGTGTCGACAACATCTCGACGAACGCCGCGGATCTCCTCGCATACTTCGAGTACCGGGCTCGCGGCGCCGAGGCGGCCGATCTGCTGTCAGAGACGATGGCAACAGCATGGCGCCGTATCGATGCCATGCCCGACGAGCCCACTGAGGCGAGGATGTGGCTGTTCGGGATCGCACGAAATACCCTCGCGAACGCGGAACGGGCGGCACAGCGACGATGGAAGCTCGCAGACAAGCTCCGTGCCCATCTCACCACCTCCACGCCAGTCGACGATGACCAGCGCACGATCGAGGTACGCGACGCCGTGAGCCGGCTGACGCCGGACCTGCGCGAACTAATCGGCCTCATCCACTGGGACGGATTCAGCATCACCGACGCAGCCGGCATCATCGGCATCCCCGCATCGACCGCACGAACCCGATATCAGACTGCTCGGCACCAGCTCGCGCGATCTCTAGACCCGATTGGCCCCTCAACTGACGCAGGTGTCTCACCTACCTGCGGTGTCTCATAGCCCATGGGATATGAGACGGCTTCCCCGCCACGTGGGATCGGCTGACGCGCACGAGTGTTGAGGACTTCGGACAGAAGTGCCGACGACTTCGGACATCGACATCCCTGGTGTGCAACACGCCGACGTTTGATCCGCCGAAACCCCCTGCCGAAACAAAACCGCGCCGGAACATCGGTATTACCGTTTTCGGCGCGGTGCGAGCGACACCACCGCCGACGCTTTCACGCGCTATGTCCCGACTGCTACATCGAGGGGGCACCGTGGACACGACGGCGACCGATGTTGGCTCGTGCGGGCATGTTCACGATCTCGCCTACGGCTGCGTGAACCAAGGGCGACGTCTCGAACGTGCAGACGATCTAGCCTCCGGATCGGACGGACAAGTCGAAACGAAGCAGCTACAGCGACGGCCCGAACCGCTGCACTTCGTTGCGGCGGGTTCGTTCCTGCTCAGGGTGGTGGGCCTGGGCGAGGTTCTGCGACCGGTGGAGGGCGGCACGAGCGCGAGTCGCGTCGATCTTCTGCGCCTTCGCCTCGGCCGGTGCCCCGAGCGGTGACGATCCGGTGATCCCGTAGCGGTCCCGGTAGGCGGCGATGGTGCGGGCACCGTAGCGCCATGTCTGGGCAGCACGAAGCTGCTTCGGTTGCGTGCCGAGCTTCGTGACCCACTCGAGTTTCTCTGTGAGCGCGGTGTCGAGGAGCGCATCGGCGCGGTTCTCGATGAGTTTGCGCCGCTCGGCCAGCGCCCGCCGCATATCTGCAGTCATCACGCCGTTGGCCTCGGGGATGAGACCAACGATCAGGCGCGACGCCTTGCGAGCACGGCCGACGCCCGCCGGGCGGGAGGTCGCTTTGGCGACGCGGTCGTGCAGGACAGCGGCGATGTCATCGACGTCTCCGAACCCGCGCGCTCTGACCAGGTGTGGCAGCAGGATCTCGATGTCGTGCTGGTTCGCCTCTGCGCGCCGAAGCTCGGCGGTCAGCGCGCCGAAGACGGGTGAGGCGATCGCGTCCTCGGCATCGTTATCGCCGAGCCCGGAGGATCGGATGAGTGCGGCCCAGCGATCGTGTTGTGCGGCGGCTGCCAGGGTCTCGTACTCGGCGGCGAGCTGACCGATCGAAGGCCAGGTGTCCTGCTCGACAGCGATCGCCTCACGCGCGGACCGTTCAGCGCCGACGTGCTGCAACACACCGAGCAACACGCTTCGGGCGGTTGCTTCGGCGTTGTCGCCGGGGTGCGGGCCGTCGTGGGCGAGGTCGGGTTTGTCGACAGCGACGTAGGCGATGTTCTCTTCGCGGCCGCGGGTCATGGCGACGTAGAACGTCTCCCTGGTCATCGACGCATCCGCCAGCACGTGCGAAGAGTCCACGGTGATGCCCTGCGCCCGGTAAGAAGTGACGGCGTAGCCGAGGTCGAGGTGCTCTGCCGCGTACGCGGCCGGGACCACCACCGACCCGCCCCACCTACGTCCGGCGCGGCGCAGGGTGAGGGCACCATGGTGGTGGACCTGGGTGATCATCCACCGGTCGCCGTTGCGGACCCAGGATCGCCCGGCGCGCAGGCAACGGTTGTTGCGGCGGGTGATGACGGTGTCTCCGGCCGTAGCTCTCGTGCCGTCGTGCAGTTCGACCTCGCGCCGGGCGTTGACGGTGCCGTCGAGGATGAGATCGGCACGCGCTCTGTTGTTGAGGGCTTGGACGGATTCGTTGGAGTCGGACACGAGGACACTGGCCCGGCCCGCGAGAGTATCGGAGCGCCATGCGGTGTAGGCGGCATCGATCATCTCCTCGGTCTCCCCGCCGATCACACGGCC
>NZ_QOAY01000102.1:3288-8585 GCF_003314775.1 Microbacterium sp. H6
TTGGCGTAGGTGTCAATGGCCTCGGTGCGCCCGTGCCGCAGGCCGAGGGATGCGGTCTTCTCCCATGAGTTGACGAACCTGTGCACGTCGACCAGCTCCGCAACGTCGTCGCGATCATGAACGAGCAGCGAGAACGCGCCGCCCGCGTCGACGGGCTGGAGCTGCGCGTGGTCCCCGACCAGCAGCACCTTCGCCCCGACCTCCGCCGCCAAGATGGTTATGCGGTCGAGGGAGATAGTGCCCGCCAGCGACGCCTCATCAACGATGACGAGCTGCCCCTTGAGGAACGTCTTGCCGGTGCGGTCGTGGGTGTCGAGCCACTTGGCCGTGTTCTCGGTCTGAATGCCGAGGTCATCGGCCAGGACCTGCGCGGCGACCGCGGACGGCGCGAGCCCGACCACGCTGCTGCGCCCGTGTTCGTGCTCCCACGCCCGCCGCAACGCCGACATCGCGGTAGTCTTCCCCGCCCCGGCCGGGCCCACCAGCACATCGACCACCCGGCCCGAGAGCGCGATCTTCGTCAGCGCGGCCGCCTGGTCGTCGCCGAGCATCCGCCCCTTGCTGTCAGGACGCTTCGCGATCCGTTCGAGGGTCGTCAACGGCAGAGTCGGGGCGGTGGTGGTCCGGGCGCGCTCAAGGAGCCGATCTTCGGCCGCCAGGAGTACCTCGGACGTGAACAGCGCGGAGTGCTTCGGACGGAACACCGATGTCCCATCCGGCCGGCGGAACGCGGCCGGGCTGGACGCGAGTTCGGGCGGGGTCAGGCGTAGCGACGCGGCTTCGGCGGCGTCCACGACCAGTCCGAGGACGGCTTCTCGGTCCTCGGTCGATGCGAACCGGTAGCGCATCGTCTGCCGCGCCGCCTCCGCGGTGAGGTTCCAGCGGTGCCAGGTGGAGCGCTTCTCACCGACCGCGATCACCACGTCCTGCCCGAGCGAGGCGATCACATGCAACGGCATGTCGTCGGCGCGCAGCAGGAGCGGTTTCTCGTTCACCGTGACGGTGCGCGCCCACGCGGTTGTATCCGACCCGAGCACCCGCCCGGCGCGCTCCCGCCAGGATGCGGTGAGGTCGGCCAACGACCGCACCTTCTTCTCGGGCCGGGTGGAAAGCGTAGCCTGGGCGCGGAGCTTCATGATCGTCGCCGCTGACGGCCGCCCGCCATGCGCCTCCACGTACCGGCCGATGAGGCGATCGGTCTCGGAGTCGATGTGCCGGGCGCGGGTGGAGAACTCCGTGATCAGCGCTTCCGGCACCGCGGCGATTGCCCATGCCGGGTTCCGGTCGCGGCCCCTGTCTCGCGCCTCCCACGAGACACCGAGCATCCGGGTTAGGTGGTCAGCGAAGACTGCCTCGTGCAGTTCGGAGAGGGCGACCACGGCGGCGTGCATCGGTCGCCCGTCCAACGACCGCCACTTGTTGTCGAGGACGGTCTGCACCTTGTTGCTGATAACGACGTGCGTGTGCAGGTGCGGATCGCCCGCCCGCGAGTCGTAATGATCGAACGCCGTCGCAGTCAGACCGCGGACGTCGACCTGCGCAACCGCACCGTCACGACCGGTTGCACCGGTGCGGGTGGCCGCAACCTCCCGCTCCATGAACGCAACGACCTCCGCAACCGTCGCATGGTGCGCGTCCGCGATCAACGCCTGCGTCCCCGCATCCGCGACCGCCCACAACACGCTCGCGGACTTCGGGATCGAGAACGTGAAGTCGAACCCCGCCACCGCCCGCCGCGTCCCGCGGTCCGCCTCCTCCGCTTCAATCGCGACGACGGCTTCGGCGAGAGACGCCGGCCCGAGAGCGGGATCGAGTGCCGCGGTGCGCGCCTCGACCCGCTCGGCCACGCTCTGGTATTCGGGATACGCACGGCCGAGCGGTTCACCGGTGATGGGGTCGCGGCCCATGCCGACCAGGAGCTGGAGCTGAGCTTCGGAGACCTGATCACCTACGCCGATCCTCCCGCCACCGAGCACGGTCACCCCGGCCCCAAGCCAGCGACCCGGCGGGGTGCCCTCAGCGTTGTAGTAGCGCGTCAACGGGGTTGAGAGCGAGCGGTCGCCGTCGCCGGCCGCGACGGTGCGCAGCAGGTACTTGTACCCGTCGCCCGCGCTCATCACCCGCATCGACACCGTCACCCCGTCCGCCCTTCTCCTCCTGCTCATCAGGTGAGCAACAGCCCGCAGAAACCGGGCTCACCCTCGATCTGCAAGAGGCGTGGCAGCTGTGCGCGGTACCGTGGCAGGTCGCGGATTCAGCAATATCCGCTAGCCAAGATGGGCTGCGTTGTGAAGGACGTGCGCCTGGGTGCCAACTGAGCTCGAGCACGCGTACGATCAGTTCCTCGGCAACCGTGCTCCGACAACGAATCAGGGCGTGGAAGTGCTTCATATGACGAGCTGATCGTCCGAGACCAGGTTGCCCGTATCCAAGAGGCTCTTTCTACGCGTTCTTACTGCGGTCACTGGAGTACGAAGCTCGCGTGATCGTCTAGGACCTCACCGCAGGGGTGGCTGAGGTCGCGGGCCTCGCTGGGGCGCTCGAAGAGGCCGATGTATACCAGTAGCGGCTTGCGAACGATCGTGTACGAGCGATGACGGTGCCGCAAAATTTGCGGCACCGTCATCATTGCGTGAAGGCCAGCGGCCTTTTCCCTTTAAGGTACGCCGCCGTCCCCGGGAGTCAAGGGCGGCATCGGGCACGCGGTCTCGTCAGATTCAGCCGTTGGACGCGTGGGAGCTATGTGTACACCTATCCGTCGCAGAGCTATAGTCACGCCTCGCCACCGCGGGAGTCGCAGTGTCGTCACTAACGGGCGTGGTACGAGATAGGAGAAAGCGATGAGCGCGGATCACGGCACGGACTCGCCTCGGTTGTTCCTGTCCGAGGAAGAGGCGGCAGCACAGCTCGGCATCCACCGGACGACGCTACGCGCGCTGGCCCTAGATGGCCGCTCCCCCATCGAGCCCGTCAATTTAACCGCGCACAAGCGGATCTACCGTCTCCGCGATCTCGAACGGTTGGGCGGGGTAGCGGAGTGAGCATTGAGTTGCGCCGGACTACAGCCGGAAGGCCCTACTATTTCGTTCGCGTCAAATCTGGTCGCCGGTTGGTGGCATCCAAGGCGTTCGACATCAAGCGAGACGCCGAAGTATGGGAACGGACCCAGAAGCATCTCGTAGAGACAGGCCGCCCGTTACCTCCTCCCCGGACCTTAACGCTCGGGAGACTCGTGACCCAATTCAAGATGGCACGCGCGGGCGGTAACCCGCACAGTGTTGACACTGACGTGAACAACCTGAATGCGCTGCCAGCGCACCTGCTCGAACGCCCACTCGCATCCATCAACGCGAGCGACATCCGCGCCCATCTGCTCGACCAACTGCGCGCCGGAAAGAAGCCATCCACCGTCGCCCGGGCAAAGACCACGCTGAGCGCGCTCTTCACCTTCGCCGCTGCCGAAGGCCTTCTGCATCAGCCGCATCCCGTGCGGTCGATGGCGCGGATCCCCGAGCTTGCAGCACCCGCGCTCCGCCCCGTCAGCCCCCATTCCATCCCTACGTCGCGGATCGTTGCATCGGCTCTCACCGAACTCCGAGGGCGCCGCTCGGATATCGCTGACGTCTTCGAGTTCCTCTCGCTCACGGGACTGCGTTGGGGTGAGCTTCGCGCTCTCCGCACGAATGCCCTGTCGGACGTTCCACTCCCGCAGTTGATCGTCGAGCGCTCACACTCCGACGGCTACGAAGAGAAGGAGCCGAAGTCTTGGCGCGGCACGCGTCTGATCCCGCTCTCCCCTCGAGCGGTGGCCATCTTCCGCGACCATGCTCACGGAAAGCCGCCCGAGGCCTACCTGTTCGCCAACCGCCGCGGCGAGCAGCTGAGCGTGGGCGTTGTCCGCAAGTTCCCTCTCGGCTTCCGCCGGCACGCCCTGCGCCACTACGCCGCATCTACCTGGTTACGGCTGGGAACACCCGTAAACGAGGTCGCCGAGTACCTCGGCGACGATCCGCGCACAGTACTTGCGGTATACGCCCACGTACTGGGAGAGGACCAGCGGCGCGCGCACCTGCGACGCCTCACGGCTTCCGAGGAGCATCCCTTCGAACAGCGTCACGCCCGACGCTCCCCCAACGATCGCCTTCCGGGGCTCGGCAGCTGACACTCCCCCGCGCTGCAACCGCTCGCGGAGCTGATGCATCGACCCGCCGCTATCTGTGAGCGGGACGGCCTCAATGGCTCTAGTCGCAGGGACGCTTGCGACGCATGGAGGGAGCGAACGGCGGCGGCTCCGGGCAGTCCGCAGAATCCGTCACCCGATCGGGGGACACCTGGGGGACACCTGGCGGCCGAAACGCGGCAACAACGCCCTATTGACCCGAGACCTTCAGAACGAAGAAAACCCCGCCTGAGCGGGGATTTTCACTGCGGAGACGAGGGGATTTGAACCCCTGGTCCCCGTGAGGGGACTCCACCTTAGCAGGGTGGTGCACTCGGCCGGACTATGCGACGTCTCCAGGCATCCGGCCGGAAAGCGCG
Organism: Microbacterium sp. H6; assembly: GCF_003314775.1. Taxonomy (NCBI): domain Bacteria; kingdom Bacillati; phylum Actinomycetota; class Actinomycetes; order Micrococcales; family Microbacteriaceae; genus Microbacterium; species Microbacterium sp. H6. Next base: position 7,828 of record NZ_QOAY01000102.1, read on the forward strand.
GATGCACCTAGCCATCATAACGGGTCCGGCGAGCGGACACGAACCGCGCCCGGCCGGTCGTCCCTCCTCGTCGTCACCCGCCTGGGATACTGACCGCAGATCACGGACATCGCCAGCCGCTGATCCGGAGGGACGCCATGACCGAGAAGCTGACCGCGCACGGGACCGACTCCTCGCCTTCCAGCGGCCTGTGGACCCGACGCGCAGCCGGGTACGGGGTCGTGCTCGTGCTCCTCGTCGTCTCGTATGGACTGTGCGCGACGCAGCCGAGCACCGACCCGAGCCCGTGGGCCTTCCTGCCGATGCTGGCGACCGTCGCCGTGGTCTTCTACGTCACCGGAGCGACGCGGCTGGCGCAACGTGTGTCGTGGGTGGTGCTCTCCGCTGCCGGTCTCGCCGCGGTCATCGCCGGCGCCCTCGGGCTCGACGGCCCGCTCTTGGCCATCCCGCTCTCCGCCGCCTCGATGCTCGCGCTCCTCGTGGCGCCGTGGGTCATCATCGCCCACCAGGTCACCCGTCGCGGGCTCGACTTCGAAGCGCTCCTGGCTGCGGTCACGGCGTACATCCTCGTCGGGATGTTCTTCGCGTTCGTGTACAACCTGATGTCGCAGCTGTCTCCCACTCCGCTGTTCGGCGACGCGACCGCCGACTCCCTCGGAAACCAGCTGTTCTTCTCCTTCACAGCCCTGACGACGACGGGCTACGGCAACATCGTCCCGGTCGGAACCGGCGGGCAGGCGGTCGCGATCGCCGAGGGG
>NZ_QOAY01000102.1:8663-8797 GCF_003314775.1 Microbacterium sp. H6
GGGACAGCTGTTCCTCATCACGGCTGTCGCCCGGATCATGCGGGGCGCCAGCGCCAAGCGCACCCCGGCGCCGTCCGAGTGAACCCGCGACAGAGCATCGACACCCGACGAGCCGCAGGGGCAGGAAGAAGCAC
>NZ_QOAY01000102.1:9083-9252 GCF_003314775.1 Microbacterium sp. H6
TCGGCGAGAGCCGCCCGCGTCTGAGCTGGACCATCGCAGACGCCCCCGCTGACTGGCGACAGCAGTCCTATGCCGTCACGGTGGTGCGCGGCAGCAGCCAGGACCGGGACGAGGAGCGCATCGAGGTGACGTCCGAAAGACAGGTCCTGGTGCCCTGGCCCTTCGGCGC
>NZ_QOAY01000102.1:9414-14578 GCF_003314775.1 Microbacterium sp. H6
CGTGCGCGTGGCAGTGCGGGGCGGCGACGGCAGCTGGTCCGCCGACAGCCCGGAGACCTGGCTCGAGGCCGGCCTTCTCCTGGCAGACGACTGGTCGGCGCGACCGGTGGGGGTCGACCTCGACGAGGATCCGGAGAGCGATGCCCGCCGCGCGACCCTGGTTCGACGCGGCTTCCGCGTCGAGGGCGAGATCGCCAGCGCCCGGCTCTACGCCACGGCGCACGGCTTGTACGAGGCGGAGATCAACGGGGTCCGCGTCGGCTCCGACACGCTCTCACCCGGATGGACGACCTACCGCGAACGCCTGCGGTACTGCACCTACGACGTGACCGCACTGCTCCTCGACGGCGAGAACGCGCTCGGCGCCTGGCTCGGCGACGGCTGGTACCGCGGTCGTCTGGGCTGGCGCGGCGGTCATCGCAACGTCTTCGGCAGCGACCTGTCCTTCCTCGGCCAGTTGGAGCTCGTCTACGTGGACGGACGGCGCGAGACGATCGCGACCGACGAATCCTGGAGGGCATCACTCTCCCCCATCCTCCGTTCCGGCATCTACGACGGCGAGGACTACGACGCACGGCACGAGCACACCGGGTGGACGACCGCGCCGTTCGACGACACCGGCTGGTTCCCTGTCGCCGTGCGCGAACGCGACCCGCGAACCCTGGTCGCCCCGACCGGCCCGCCCGTGCGGGTGACGGAGGAGGTCGCCCCGATCGCCGTGCTCACCTCACCGAGCGGCGCACGCATCCTCGATTTCGGGCAGAACCTCGTCGGCAGGGTCCGCATCCGCGTCGCGGGTTCCCGCGGTGCCACCGTGACGCTGCGCACCGCGGAGGTTCTACAGGAGGGCGAGATCTACACGCGTCCGCTGCGCAGCGCCCGTTCGAGCGACGCCTACACGCTGGCCGGACATCAGGGCGGCGAAGAATGGGAGCCTCGGTTCACCTTCCACGGCTTCCGCTACGTAGACGTCTCGGGGTGGCCGGGCGACCTCGACGCGGATGCCGCGGCCGGCGCGCTCGTCGCCCGTGTGCTCCACACCGACCTCGAGCGCACCGGATGGTTCACGTGCTCCGACCCGCTGGTCGAGCAGCTGCACCGCAACGTGGTCTGGGGCATGCGGGGGAACTTCGTCGACATCCCCACCGACTGTCCGCAGCGCGACGAACGCGTGGGCTGGACGGGCGACGTGCAGGTGTTCGGCCCGACCGCGTCGACACTCTTCGACGTCTCGGGGATGCTGTCCGGCTGGCTCAGAGACGTCGAGGCCGATCAGCTGCCCGACGGCACTGTGCCCTGGTTCGTGCCGGTGATCCCGTCGCACAAGGTCTGGTCTCCGGCCAGGGCTGGTGCCGCCTGGGGAGACGTCGCCACGCTGCTGCCCTGGACCCTGTACGAGCGCTTCGGCGACACCGGCGTGCTGGCGACGCAGTTCGAGAGCGCACGCCGCTGGGTCGACAAGGTCGATTCGCTGGCCGGACCCGACCGACTGTGGGACGAGGGGTTCCAGCTCGGCGACTGGCTCGATCCCGCCGCTCCCCCGCAGGATCCCGGAGCCGGCCGCACGGATCGGTACCTCGTGGCCACGGCCTACTTCGCCAGATCGGCCAGGGCGCTCGCGGAAATGGCCGGGGTGCTCGGGCTCCCCGCAGAGGCTGCGCGCTATGCGACTCTCGCCACCGAGGTCGCCGCCGCCTTCCGCGCGGCCTACGTGCGAGCCGACGGCACGATGACCTCGGACGCTCAGACCGCGTACGCCCTCGCCATCGTGTTCGCGTTGCTCGACGACGACACGCAGCGCGCAGCGGCAGGGGCGCGTCTCGCCGAGCTGGTGCGAGAGGCAGGCAATCGCATCGCGACGGGCTTCGTCGGCACACCGCTGGTCTGCGACGCGCTGACCATGACCGGCCATGCGGACACCGCGTACGACCTGCTGCTCGAGCAGGGCTGCCCGTCGTGGCTGTATCAGGTCGCGCAGGGAGCGACCACGGTCTGGGAGCGCTGGGATGCGATGCTCCCCGACGGCACGGTGAACCCCGGCACCATGACATCGTTCAACCACTACGCGCTGGGCGCCGTCGCCGATTGGCTGCACCGCAGCGTCGCAGGGCTCGCCGCCGCGGAACCGGGCTACCGCCGCATCCGTTTCGCCCCGCGCCCTGGCGGTGGGCTCACGCATGCCTCATCGACGCAGCGCACTCCCTACGGAGTCGCGTCGATCTCGTGGCACGTCGACGGCGACCGACTGCACGTCGACGTCGTGGTCCCGGTCGGCGCGACCGCGGAACTCGACCTGCCAGGAACATCCGTCGAGGAACTCGGGCACGGCTCCCACACGCGGACGGTGCGCATGCGGTCGTGACGGCCTGGCCGAATGCAGACTCCGGTCGCACTCTCCGTCGTTCCCGCTCGGCGGGAGCGATGGAAAGTGCGACCGGAATGTCGCTTGGCACCGACGGGTCAGCGGGCGGCTGAGTCCCCCGCGTTCGCTGCGGCGATGAGCTGCTCGATCTGCTCGAAGTCGACGGGAAGGCCCGGGAAACCGGCCAGGCGACCGATCGGGAACGACGCCATCATCTTCTGCATCGCCTCGTCGTTCGGCATCATCGACGCCGCTGCCGCATCGCCGCCGGACCCGCCCAGAAGACCACCGAGAGCCTGCTGCACGATCGGGCCCGCGACGGGGTGCGACATCAGGTCGCCGACCGAGGAGTTCATGGTCAGCTCCTGGCGCACCGTGTCTCCGGCGATGTCGACGGTCGCGGTGGAGCGGATGTCGCGGCTGGAGGCGGCGACGTCGACGATGTACTCGCCGCCCTCCACCACCCAGCGGTCGACGCGGACATCCCAGTAGGCGAGGTCCTCGCGCCGCACGACCAGCTCGACCGTGCGGGTCTCCCCTGCGGCGAGCGCGACGGAGGAGAAGGCCTTGAGCTCGCGGGGTGCGCGCTGCACGATCGATGTCGCCGGAGCCACGTACACCTGCACCACCTCGCGGCCGTCGCGGTCTCCGGAGTTCGTGACGTCGACGCGCACGACGATGTCGCCGTCCGCTCCGACCTCGGCCGTCGCAGGTGCGTACTCGAACGTCGTGTAGGAGAGACCGTGGCCGAAGGGGAAGGTCACGTCGAGACCCTTCGCGTCGTACCAGCGGTAGCCCACCAGCAGGCCCTCGCCGTAGCGGACATGTCCGAACTCTCCGGGGAAGTTGCCGAACGAGGGGTTGTCCTCGAGCCGCACCGGCACGGTCTCGGTGAGCTTGCCCGAGGGGTTCACCGTCCCGTAGAGCACGTCAGCCACAGCGCTGCCGCCCGCCTGACCGAGCAGCCAGCTCTCGACGATCGCGGGTACACGGTCGGCGAAGGGGAGCGCGACCACGCCGCCGTTCGACAGCACCACCACGACACGAGGGTTCACCGCGAGCACGGCATCGAGCACCGCAAGCTGCTCGGCGGGCAGATCGATGTGGTCGCGGTCGAAGCCCTCCGACTCCTCCGCGGCCGGGAGCCCGAGGAAGAGCACGGCCACGTCAGCCGCCGTCGCGATGTCGACGGCTTCCGCCCGCAGGTCGTCTGCAGAGCGTCCGGACGCGGCGATGGCACCACCTTCGACCGCGAAGCCCGCGGCGTAGGTGACGTGGTCGCCGCCGACGGCGCGCAGTCCGTCGAGGGCCTCGTCGATGCGCGTGGGGTTGATCAGCGAAGAGCCCGCTCCCTGGAACCGCGGCTCGGTCGCGAACGCGCCGATCACGGCGACCTTCTGGTCGTCGGCGAGCGGCAGCAGCGCACCGTCGTTCTTCAGCAGCACGATGGACCGACCAGCGGCCTCCCTGGCCAGCGCGTGGTGCGCGTCGACGTCGAGCGGGCCGGACACGGCAGGACGCCGGGCGGCCTTGCGCACGAGGTCGATCGCGCGACCGGCTGCGGTGTCGAGCACGCTCTCGGCGAGTTCGCCGGCGCGCACGGCTGCGACGAGCTGCGCATCCGTCCTCCCACCGGACGAGGGCATCTCCAGGTCGAGTCCTGCGGCGACGCCGGCGACGCGGTCGTTCACGGCTCCCCAGTCCGAGACGACGAGGCCGTCGAAGCCCCAGTCGTCGCGGAGCACGCTGGTGAGCAGCCAGGGGTCCTCTGAGGTCCAGACGCCGTTGAGCTTGTTGTACGAGCACATGACCGTCCACGGCGCAGCGTCCTTCACGACACGCTCGAATCCGCGCAGGTAGATCTCCCGCAGCGGACGCGGATCCACGTCGGAGCTCGCGCGCATGCGGTCGAACTCCTGGTTGTTCGCAGCGAAGTGCTTGAGCGAGGTGCCGACGCCCTTCGACTGGATGCCGCGGACGGACGCGGCTCCGAGCACGCCCGACACGATCGGGTCTTCCGAGAAGTACTCGAAGTTGCGGCCGCACAGCGGTGAGCGCTTGATGTTGATGCCGGGTCCGAGCACGACCGCGACGTCCTCGATCGCGGCCTCGATGCCGATCGCGGCGCCCACCCGCTCGATGATCTCGGGATCCCACGATGAGCCGATACCGACGGCGGGCGGGAAGCACGTGGCCGGGACGCTGCTCGCGAGGCCGAGGTGATCGGTGCTGCCCGACTGCTTGCGCAGACCGTGCGGTCCGTCGGTCATCATCACCGACGGGATGCCCACGCGGTCGATCGCCTTCGTCGTCCAGAAGTCCGCACCGCTGGTGAGCGAAGCCTTCTCCTCGAGGGTCAGGTCGGAAGCCGAGTTCTCGGTCATTGTGTTCCTTTCGCGGGCGACGGCGATGTCCTTGCGAAAACCTTATGCCTTTCAGTATTAGATTTCAAACGTCATTCAGGATTAGGGTCGAGTCATGGCACGACGAGGTTCGTACGCGAAGGGTGTCGCGAGGCGCGAGGAGATCCTCGAGAGCGCCCTCGACGTGATCGGACGCAAGGGGTATCAGAACGCCTCGCTCAAGGAGATCGCCGAGGTCGTCGGTGTCACACCCGCCGCCCTCCTGCACTACTTCGGATCGAAGGAGGAGCTCTTCACCGAGGTGCTCCGCACCCGCGATGCGCATGACGGTCTCGACCCGACAGGACTCGGGGCCGACGATGCCCGCACCGCCTTCCTCGACGTGATCCGCCACAACACCGAGGTTCCCGGCATCGTCGCGTTGTTCTCGCGGCTCTCG
>NZ_QOAY01000102.1:14602-15394 GCF_003314775.1 Microbacterium sp. H6
TGCCGCCGACCCGGAGCATCCGGCCCACCAGTACTTCCTTGACCGCAGCGAGCGGCTGAGGGAGTCGATCGCCGACGGCTTCGGAGCCGACGGTCGCCGCTCCCCCCTGGATCCGGACGCCCTCGCCCGCGTGATCCAGGCCGCGTCCGACGGACTTCAGCTGCAGTGGATGATCGACCCGACCGTCGACATGCCCGGCATCATGGGCGCCCTCATCGACGCACTGCTTCCTCCGACTCCACCCACCTGAGTCGTCGAGACCCATCACCATCGCCGAGACCCATCGCAGGATGCGTCGCCGGCGATGGGTCTCGACGCGGAACGTGGGTCTCGACGCGTCTCACCCCTTCACGGCACCGCCGAGACCTGCCGAGCGCAGGAACACCGACTGGAAGACGAGGAACATCGCGATCGGGATCAGGGTCGCGATCGCGAGCGCGGCCAGGAACACGTCCAGTTCGGTCTGCGACTGCACGGCGGGGAGCCGCACCGACAGCGGCTGCACCGCGGGATCGGGCAGCACCAGCATGGGCCAGAGATAGTCCTTCCACGCGGCGATGATCGCGAAGACCGAGACCACCCCGAGGATCGGCTTCGACATCGGCAGCACGATCGACCAGAACAGCCGGAAGGGTCCGGCGCCATCCGTGCGCGCGGCCTCGAACACCTCGCGCGGAAGGCTGTCGAAGAACCGCTTCACCAGCAGGATGTTGAAGGCGTTCGCACCCATCGGCAGCCACACCGCGAGGTAGTTGTTGAGCAGGCTCACATCGCCCAGCAGCGGTGGACGCA
>NZ_QOAY01000102.1:15437-18172 GCF_003314775.1 Microbacterium sp. H6
TCGTCAGGTACAGCGGCACCAGCAGCACGATCCCGGGGATGAACAGCGTCGCCAGCACCAGCGCGTTGAGGATGGGCGCGTAGGTCGGGCGCAGCACCGAGAGCGCATAGCCCGCCGTCGTCGCGATGAACAGCTGCACGAACCAGGCCCCGAGCGCGATGATCACCGTGTTGAGGAAGTACTGGTCGATGTGGATGTCGTTCCACGCGGTCGAGAGGTTCTCCCAGTCCATGCCGTTCGGCCACAGCGCGAACGGCTGCTGCAGGGTGTCCTGCGTCGGCGTGATCGCCGACTTCGCGAGCCACAGGATGGGACCGAGTCCGGCGACGACCAGCCCGACGGCGAGGAACACGTGCGTGAGCGTCATCCCGATGCGGATGCCGGGGCGCCGACGTTCGGAGTCGGAGATGACGGTGCGATCGCCCGCACTGTCAGCGGCCTTCTCCGCGGCCCTCTCTGCGGCGCGGGTCGAGAGGCGGGTGGTGAGGCTCACGTCGTGCTCCAACGGTCGGTCAGCTTGAAGTACAGCCAGGAGAGGAGGGCGAGGATGATCGCCAGCAGCACTGAGACAGCCGTGGCCTCGCCGTAGTCGCCGCCCAGGCTGTTCCGGAAGGCCTTGTCGTAGATGTACAACAGCACGGTCTTGGTCGCTCCCGCGGGGCCACCGCCGGTGAACAGGAACGGCTCGAGGAAGACCTGAGCGGTCGCGATCACCTGCAGGATCAGCATGATGAAGAGGATGCCGCGCAGTTGCGGCAGCGTGACGTGCCAGACCTTCTTCCAGACGCCGGCACCGTCGACCTCGGCCGCGTCGTAGAGCTCCGGTGGCACACCCAGGAGCGCCGCGAGGTAGATGATGATCGATCCGCCGGCTCCGGCCCAGGTGGCTTCCAGCACGAGCGAGGGCATGGCCTGCACCGCGTCCTGGATCCACGGCTGCGGCGGAATGCCCACGAACCCGAGCACGGTGTTGAACACACCGGACGGATCGGCGCTGTAGAAGAACTTCCACAGCAGCACGGCCACGACCGGCGGGATGACGACCGGGAGATAGGCGAGCGCGGAATAGATGCCCTTGCCGCGGCGCACCTCGCTCATGAGTACGGCCATCAGCAGGGGCAGCGGGAACCCGAAGAGCAGAGCGAGCACGGCGAACCACAGCGTGTTGACCACAGCGCGGCCGAGTTCGGGGTCACCGATCACCGCGAGGTAGTTGTCGAACCCGACCCACTCGGAGACGATCAGGTTGGTCTTCTGCAGGCTCATGACCACCGACTGCACGATCGGCGACCACGAGAAGAACACGAACACGAACAGCATCGGGAGCACGAACAGGAGGTTCGCGAGCCCGCCGCCGCGGAACCAGGTGAGGGGTGAGCGGCGGCGGGAGCGGCGCACAGCGGGCGGCGGAGAATCCTCCACCGCCGCCCGCTGCTCGGGGAGCGTCATCGTCATGAAGGGTTACTCGTCGAGCTTCGCCTGCGCATCGCTCTGCGCCTGGGCAAGGAGAGCGTCGATGTCGGCGTTCTGGTCGGTCAGGACCTTCTGCACCACGGTGTCGAGCAGGGCGTAGACCTCCTGCGTCTTGACCTTCGGCTCCCCCACCGGCGTCTGATCCCAGATGCGGTCGCTGAACGGCGCCATCTGGTCTACCGGCACGTTGATGTAGTCGGCGATCCACTCCTGCGACTCGTCGTACAGCTCGCGGCTGAGCACCGGCAGCAGCGGAGTGCCGACGGCCTGGCCCGACTCGTTCAGGGTCTTCGCGTCGAGCACCGCGGCGTCCTTGTCCATGAGCTTCTGCATGTAGTACCAGTCGATCCAGGTCACTGCGGCTTCCTTGGTCGCGTCGTCGACCGTGGGGCTGATCACCGCGATGTCACCGCCGCCGAGCGTGCCGGGGTCGTCGCCTTCCATGGGCACGACGGTCATGCCGTAGATGTCCGAGTCCATGCCGAAGTCGCGCACGAGAGCGGTGTAGATGTCGGAGCCGGAGGTGTACATGCCGATGTTGCCCGCGGCGAACTCCTGGTTGATGGTCCCCCAGTCGAGGTCGACCTTCGAGCCGAAGGCGTTGTCCTCCCACTTCACGTCGTGCAGGAACTGGAGGGAGGCCTTGGTCGCGTCGTTGTCGATCATCGACTCGGCGGTGCCGTCCCCGTTGTCGGTCTGCGTGCGACCACCGCGGGCCACGGTCTGCGACGTGAGCTGCCATCCACCGGTGTTGTTGATGGCCATCTGCGCATAGCCGGCCTTGCCGGTGGCGTCCGTGATCTTCTTGGCGGCCTCGCGGATCTCGTCCCACGTCTCCGGAGGGCTGTCGGGGTCGAGCCCCGCCTGCTCGAACAGGTCGCGGTTGTAGTGCAGTGCTGCGGCGTACGCCTGCCGCGGGAAGCCGTAGATCTTGCCGTCGGCGCCGGTGACCCCGTCGAGGATGATGGGGTTGAACTTGTCCGTGTAGCCGAGCTCTTCGATCGCGTCGGTCACATCCATCAGCTGCCCGTTCTCGAGCAGGGTCTTGGAGTCGGTGAACGGCACGGTGAAGACGTCGGGCAGGCTTCCCCCGGCGAGCTGCACGGCGAACGTGGGGCCTTCCCATTCGTACTCGACACCGATGATGTCGATATCGGGGTGTTCCTTCTCGAACTGCTTCTCCTGCGCGGCGAACGCATCGTACGCGGCCGCATCCGCCCCGGGCGGGAACGTCGCGACGCGCAGCTCGAGGCGTCCGTCGG
>NZ_QOAY01000102.1:18279-20653 GCF_003314775.1 Microbacterium sp. H6
TGCATCCGGCAAGGGCGCCGACCGTCGCGAGCACGGCGATGCCGGCGACCATGGCCTTCGTTGGTGACTTCATTGTCTGTCCTTCCATGTGGTGCTGAACGGGTGGTGCAGGATCACGACGGCGCTCACTGCGAGCGCGTGGGGGTGGCGCGCAGAGCGAGCCAGGCTGTGGAGTCGGGTGGGAGCACGCCGTCGAGCGGCGCACTGGAGAGGAGGACCTCATGGTGTGCAGGCAGCGGCACGGCGACCGCCCCGAGGTTGGTGACGCTGAGCGTGCCGTCACCACGGCGGAATGAAAGGACGTCGGCGCCCAGTTCGAGCCACTCCAGGTGGTCGCCGGCGAAGTCGTCGATGCGCCGTCGCAGAGCGATCGCCGTGCGATACAGGTTGAGCGTCGAAGAGGGGTCCGCATCCTGCGCCTCGACGGTGAGCGCCGCCCAGTCCTCGGGTTGCGGCAGCCAGGGAGCGCCACCGAAGCCGTAGGGGCTCGTCGCCCCCGTCCAGGGCAGCGGCACTCGGCAGCCGTCGCGTCCCGGGTCGACCCCGCCGGAGCGGAAGTGCATGGGGTCTTCGATCGCGTCGAGCGGCAGCTCGACCTCAGGAAGGCCGAGTTCGTCCCCCTGGTAGATGTAGAGACTGCCCGGCAGCGCGGCGACGAGCAGCGCGGCGGCGCGGGCCCTTCGCGCACCGCGAGCCGGGTCGGTCGGGGTGCCGAAGCGCTTGCGCTCGAAGGCGAAAGAGGAATCCGCCTGCCCGTACCGCGTGACCGGACGCGTGACGTCGTGGTTCGAGAGCACCCACGTGGCCGGGGCACCGACCGGCGCATGCTCCGCGAGGGTGCGGGTGATGGAATCGCGCATGGCACGCGCACTCCACGGCTGCGTCATGAAGCCGAAGTTGAAGGCGGTGTGCATCTCCCCCGGGCGCAGGTACCGGGCGAATCGCTCTGCATCCTCGAGCCACACCTCGCCCACGAGCACCCGCTCCCCGTCGTACTCGTCGGCGACCGCACGCCACTCGCGATAGATGTCGTGCAGCTCGTCGCGGTCGATGTGCGGATGGTCCACCGTGGGCGCCGAACCTGCGGGGAGGTCGGGAAGCGCGGGGTCCTTGACGGGAAGAGCCGCCGAGTCGATCCGGACACCCGCGACCCCGCGGTCGAACCAGAACCGCAGGACGTCTTGGTGCTCACGTCGCACATCGGGGTGGTTCCAGTTCAGGTCCGGCTGCTCGGGGGTGAACAGATGCAGGTACCACTCGCCGTCGGTGCCGTCGGGGTTCCGCGTGCGCGACCAGGTCTCGCCCTGGAAGCTCGACACCCAGTTCGTCGGGATGACGTCGCCGTGCTCCCCGCGGCCGTGGTGGAACCAGAACCGTTCCCGCTCCGGACTGCCTGGACCCGCCGCCAGCGCCCGCTGGAACCACTCGTGCTGATCCGAGATGTGATTGGGCACGATGTCGACGATCGTGCGGATGCCCAGAGCGAGCGCCTCCGCGATCAGCTGCTCCGCTTCCTCCAGGGAGCCGAAACGGGGATCGATGCGGCGGTAGTCCTGCACGTCGTACCCGCCGTCGGCGAGGGGGCTCAGGTACCACGGGGTGAACCAGAGCGCGTCCACCCCGAGGCTCTTCAAGTACGGGAGCCTCGAGCGGACACCCGCGAGATCGCCGATGCCGTCGCCGTTTCCGTCCGCGAAGCTGCGCACGTACACCTGGTAGATCACGGCCGTCCGCCACCAGCCGTCTCCAGCAGGCATGGTCAGGGTGCCGGCGGGTGCCGTCGTGCGCAGAACGTCAGTGTCCACGGAACTCCTCGTCGTCGGTGGCGATGAGTCGAATGTAGCTTTCTCAATCACTTAACGCAAGAACTAAACGAGTTGTCGCAAATTTGCGATGATTTGCGGGCACAGCAATCAGCGCACCGTCGGGGCCTGGGTCAGAGGGGCAGGGGCCCCGTCGAGGCGCGCAGCACCAGTTCGGGCTCGAACAGGAGCTCGTCGCTCGGCTGAGCCGTGCCGGCGATCTGCGCGAGCAGGAGGGCGATCACAGCTCGCCCCATCGACTCGATCGGCTGCCGAACCGTGGTCAGCGGCGGCTCGGTGCAGCTCATCAGCGCGGAGTCGTCGAATCCGACGATGCTCACGTCACCCGGCACCGACAGCCCGGCACGCCGCGCCGCGCGCACCGCCCCGAGCGCCATCGGGTCGCTCGCGCACACGATCGCCGTCGCACCGGCGGCGAACAGTCGTGAAGCCCCCGCCTGGCCGGACTCGAGCGAGTACATGCCGCGCACGACGAGTTCGTCCGCCAGCGGTGCGCCGAGCGATTCGAGCAGACGTCGCGCCGATTCGAGCTTGCGGCGGGGCGGGGTGTG
>NZ_QOAY01000102.1:20750-30719 GCF_003314775.1 Microbacterium sp. H6
ACCGCCTGTTCCGCGGCGGCGGCGTCGTCGGTCGACACCGTGGCGAACGAGAGCTCCGGCACGCGGGCGTTGACGAGCACGGTCGGGAGGTTCACTTGACGCAGGCGCTCGTAGTGCTGATGCGCGGCATCGGCCTGCGTGTAGTTCCCCCCGAGGAAGATGACGCCGGACACCTGCTGCGCGAGGAGCAGGTCGACGTAGTCCGACTCCGTCACACCTCCGGCATTCTGCGTGCAGAGCAGCGGCGTGTACCCGTTCTGGGTGAGCGCACCGCCGACGATCTCGGCGAATGCGGGGAAGATCGGATTCTGCAGCTCGGGCAGCACCAGGCCCACGAGGCGGGCGCGTTCTCCGCGCAGCTTCGTCGGCCGCTCGTAGCCCAGGACGTCGAGGGCGGTGAGGACCGCCTGGCGCGTGGCGTCCGAGACCCCCGGCTTCTCGTTGAGCACGCGACTGACCGTCGCCTCACTCACTCCGACCTTGCGGGCCACCTCGGCGAGTCGCTTCGACATGCAGCCAGTGTACGCAAGTCCTTGCAAGAAGGCGCAAGCGGTTTGCGCTCCCTCGCGGAGTCGTCAGCGGACGTTGCCGTTGGAGCAGGTCTGCTGCGCGGCGGAGTTGCCCTTGATCGAATCGGGAAGCGCCACGACGTTGTCGGGGGTCGCTGCCGGGTCCGGAGTCGCCGCCGTGTCGGTCGGCTGTTCGCCGGCTGTGGTCGGCTCCTGCACGATCACACCGTCGTTGCGGTTGTTCTCGTGCGTGATCTGCAGCTGCGCGTTCTCGGCGAGCGCATCCCAGAGCGCAGCAGCTGCGGTGTAGTTGGGGACGACCTTGTTGGGGTTCGCCGAGTCCGCGCCGTTGGGGTACTGCACGAAGACGATGTCCTCGAACGGCACGGACTTGACCGCGAGCGCGATCTGCACGAGCGTCATCGGATTCGTGAGCGACTCGCTCGGTTCGAGGTTCTGGATCGCGGTGTTCGCGAGCTTGAGCATCACCGGGACGTTGCCGAGCACCTCGCCGCTGATCATCTTGCGGGCCAGGCTCGACATGTACTGCTGCTGATTGCCGATGCGGCCGAGGTCGCTGCCGTCACCGACCCCGTGGCGGGTGCGCAGGAACTGGAGCGCCTGCAGCCCCTCCACCGTGTGCGTGCCCGCAGCCATGTCGAGTCCGGTGTAGCGGTCCTTGATCGGGTTGGCGAGGCAGACGTCCACGCCTCCGATGGCGTTCGTGATCTCGATCACGCCGCCGAAGGTGACGCCGGCCGCGAACTGGATCTCCTGATCGGTCAGCTCGGAGATGGTCTTCACGACGCAGTTCAGGCCGCCGTCCGTGTACGCCGTGTTCAGCGGCTGCTTGCTCATCGCAGAGGTGGCGTTGCCGTTCTTGTCCGTGCAGGACGGGATCGGGACCATCAGGTCTCGGGGGAAGCTGACCACCGTGATGCGGCGCGGCTCCTGCGAGACGTGGACGAGCAGGTTCACGTCATTGAGCGTTCCCTCGGCGTCAGCTCCCGTGCACCGCTCGCCGAACAGGTCCTTGTACTTCTCCTCGCAGGTGTCCACCCCGGTGAGCACCATGTTGAAGCCGCCCTCGTACTCGCCGATGTCCGGCGGGATGGGGTCCTGGCCCTCGATCTCGACAGCATTCGCCGAGACCGTGCTCGTGAGGTCGTAGAAGACGTAGGCGCCGACGCCGAGGCCGCTCACCAGGACCACGGCGAGGCCGATGGCGATGAACTTCAGGAGTTGGCCGACGGTACCGGGAGTACCCAGCTGACCATGGCGCGCGATCGTGTGCCGGCGTCGGGGGTTCTGGCTCACTCGGGACCTTTCGGATTCAGCGCCGGTGCGGGGGACACCGTGCTCACAATGCGGAGGGTGTGGGATTCGAACCCACGAGACATCTCTGCCCACTGGTTTTCAAGACCAGCTCCATCGGCCGCTCGGACAACCCTCCCGGCAGGCACTTCTGCCGACCAGGCGTGAGTCTAGCCGAGTTCTATTCTCCGGCGCTGACCTGGGCGGGGGCTGGAAGCGTGTCGAGCGCTCGCGCCAGGCCACCGTCGACGACATCTGCGGTGACCTCGCCCGCTGCCTCCTTCACCACGTCCGGAGCCTGGCCCATCGCCACCGCCCGACCACCGAGCGCGCGCGCCCAGCCGAACATCCCGATGTCGTTGCGCCCGTCCCCGGCGACGAGGATGCGCCCCTCGCCGAGCCCGAGCTCGGTACGCACCTGCTCCAGCGCCGTGCCCTTGTCCACACCCTGCGGTGCGATGTCCAGCCACGCCGTCCAGCCGATCGCGTACGACACCTCGTTCAGACCGGCGTCAGCGACCAGACGGTGGAAGTCCTCTTCGTCGTGACCGGGAGAGACGACGACGATGCGCGAGACGGGAAGGGCTCCGAGCTCGTCGAAGTCGACCTGTCGACCGCCGTCGAGCGTCCAGTCGTCGAGCTGCTCCGTGAACAGCCGCTGCCCCGAAGCCAGTTCCACCATGTACCTGGCGTCGGGCAGCCGCTCTCGCAGCAGACCGAGAACCGGGGTGGGGTCGAACGTCTCCACGTTCCAACGCTCCCAGTCATCGCCCGAGCGCCGCATCGTCACGGCCCCGTTGGAGCAGACGACGAAGTCAGCGGTCAGTCCGAGTTCCTCGACGTAGCGCCGCGTCGCCATCCAGCTTCGTCCGGTCGCGATCGTGACGACATGTCCGCCGTCGCGCAGGCGGGCGATCGCCTCCGGAACACCGGGGCTCATCGTCTCGTCCTGCAGCAGGATGGTCCCGTCGACGTCGAGGCCGACCAGCCAGGCGTCCGTCATCGTGCGGCCCGCCCCTCAGCGGGCGGCTCGATCACCTCGAGGCCGCCGAGATACGGGCGCAGCACCTCGGGGACGCGCACGGATCCATCCGCCTGCTGATGGGTCTCGAGCAGCGCCACGATCCAGCGCGTCGTGGCGAGCGTGCCGTTCAGCGTGGCGACGTGCTGCGTCTTCGCCGCGCCCTGCGCCGCACCATCCGCGGTCTCCACCACCGGCCGGTACCGCACATCGAGACGTCGGGCCTGGAACGTCGTGCAGTTCGAGGTCGACGTCAGCTCGCGGAAGGCACCCTGCGTGGGGACCCAGGCCTCGATGTCGTACTTGCGGGCGGCGCTCGAACCGAGATCTCCCGCTGCGACGTCGATCACGCGGTAGGCGAGGCCGAGGGAGGTCAGCATCTCCTCCTGCAGCGCGACGAGGCGCAGGTGCTCGGCCTCCGCGTCCTCGGCCGTCGTGTAGACGAACATCTCGAGCTTGTTGAACTGGTGCACACGGATGATGCCTCGGGTGTCCTTGCCGTGCGAGCCCGCCTCACGCCGGTAGCACGTCGACCAGCCGGCGTACCGGAGGGCACCGTCCGTCAAGTCGACGATCTCGTCCTTGTGGTACCCGGCGAGCGCGACCTCGCTGGTGCCGACGAGGTACAGATCGTCGTCCTTGTCGAGGTGATAGACCTCGTCGGCGTGCTCGCCGAGGAAGCCCGTCCCCTGCATGATCTCGGGGCGCACGAGCGTCGGGGTGATCAGGGGCACGAAGCCGTTCTGCAGCGCCTTGTCGAGCGCGAGGTTCATCAGCGCGATCTCGAGACGTGCTCCGATGCCGCGCAGGAAGTAGAAGCGGGCGCCGGAGACCTTGGCACCGCGTTCCATGTCGATCGCACCGAGGAGCTCGCCCAGCTCGAGGTGGTCCTTCGGCTCGAAGTCGAAAGCGGGCACGTCTCCCACACGCCGCAGCTCGACGAAGTCGGCTTCGCCACCGGCCGGTACACCGTCGATGACGACGTTCTCGATCCGGGCGAGGGCCGCGGCCGCGGCCTCAGCCGCCTCGTTCGCGGCGTGCTGGGCCTGCTTCACTCGCTCGGCGAGGTCCTTGGCCTGCGCGACCAGGGCGGCCTTCTCCTCCTTCGGGGCTTTCGCGACCAGCTTCCCGAAGGCGTTCTGCTCTGCTCGCAGCTCCTCGAATGCGGAGAGCGCCGACCGGCGCGATCGATCGGCCTCGAGTGCGACGTCGACGGTGCTCTGGTCGTTTCCACGAGCAGTCTGCGAGCGGCGGACGATCTCCGGATTGTCGCGGAGGAGTGCGAGGTCGATCATCCACCAAGTCTACGGTGATCGTCACACCCTCTCGGATGTCACACTCTCGGCGCAGCAGCGTCTTCCTCTGCAACGGCCGGCATTCCGCCGACCCTCGGAAAGGAACACCCATGAGCACTCGCGTCACCGCCCTCGATCAGCTGAACCTGGCGTTCGCCGACCGCTTCAACGCCCGTGACCTCGACGGATTGATGGCATTGAACACCCCGGAGGTGGTCTTCGTCCCCGCGCCGGGGACACCGGTCACCGGCACGGAAGCCGTGAGGGGCGCGCTCGAGCAGTTCCTCGGCCTGAACCTGCCGATCTCGATGACGGTCCGTCACGTCTTCGAGAGCGCGGGCACCGGCCTCGCGGTCGCCGACTGGACGATCTCGGGCGTCGCACCCGACGGGTCGGAGGTCTCCCTCGCCGGGACGACCGCCGACGTCGCGGTGTACGACGATGCGCACGGCTGGCGCTACGCGATCGACAACCCGTTCGGGACCGCCTGAGATGACGTGAGGGAGACCTGCAGGAGAGTCTCCCTCACGCCACCCCCATGCCTGTGCCGCGGCAGGCCTTCAGCGCCTTGCGTGCCCGCGAGATGCGCTGCCGGGCGGCGGCGGGTTCGATTCCGAGTCGCGTCGCCACCTCCTCCGCCGAGAGCCCGTCGGCTACCGTCAACAGCAGTGGTTCCCGAAGCGTGGGTGGGAGCGCATGCACAGCCGCCATTGCTCCGTCGAGCAGGACTCGCGCCTCGACGACGGACTCGACGCTGACGTGCTCGTCCGCCGCCTCTTCCAGCGTCGCGGCGGGGCGACGGGAGCGCTGTCTGGCGAGGTCGACGGCGACGTTCCTGGCGATCACGTCGAGCCAGGCGCACATGCGCCCTGGCTGCGGGGTGTCGAGGTGAGAGATCGACCTCCAGGCGCGCAGCAGCGCGTTCTGCGCCGCGTCGTCGGCGTCGTCGACGGGAACCCCGAGCGAGATGCTCCGTCGCCGCAGACGATCCGGGTCGCCTTCGATCATCGCGGAGAGCAACGTGCGAGCGGTGTCGTCGGAGTCATCGCGCATGTCTCCATTCTCCTCGCGCAGGGAAGGCCCGGCGCCGGATGGGCGACCCGAGTGGATCGCGGTTTAGAGTAGCGCCATGACCACGAGCGAACCCGTCCGGCGACAGGCGGCGCTCATCTACAACCCGATCAAGGTCGACGGCAAGCACCTCCGGGCTCGAGTGCGCGATCTCTCCCGGGAGGCCGGTTGGGAGCATCCCGCGTTCTACCCCACGACCGTCGAGGACGCCGGCCAGCTCGCCACGGCGCAGGCGCTGGAGCGCGGGGTGGACGTCGTGCTGGTCGCGGGAGGCGACGGCACGGTGCGCGCCGTGTCGGAGGCGATCGCGAACAGCGGGGTGCCGTTGGCGATCCTACCCAGCGGCACAGGGAATCTGCTCGCGCGCAATCTCGGGCTCCCGCTGGGCGACCCGACCGAGATGATCCAGGCGGCGCTCGGCGACTTCCGACACCCGATCGACATCGGCTGGGCGCGGCTGACTCGACAGGACGGTGAGGAGGCGCAGCATGCGTTCGTCGTCCTCGCCGGAATGGGTCTCGACGCCGACATGATCGCGAACACCCGCTCCGATCTGAAGAAATCCGTCGGGTGGATCGCGTACGTCGACGGCGCCGCCCGCTCCCTGCCTCGCGCGAAGCCGTTCCGCGCGGTCTACCAGATCGACGACGGGCGCCTGCATACCCATCGCGCCTACAGCCTGCTGTTCGCGAACTGCGGCACGCTCCCTGCCGGGATATCCCTGATCCCCGAGGCGTCGATCACCGACGCCGCCCTCGACGTGGCGGTCATCCAGCCGACCGGCATGCTCGGCTGGTTCGCCGTCTGGCGGAAGATCTGGTGGGACAACTCCGTGCTGCGACGCTTCCGCGCGGGACGCCGAGTCCTCGAACGGCGCGGGAAGAACGCCTCCGTCCACTACTTCCACGGGGCCGCGGCCGAGGCTGCAGCGCCCGACCCGATCCCGATCGAGCTCGACGGCGACGAGTTCGGGGAAGCCGTGCGCATCACCTGCTGGGCAGACCCGGGGGCGCTTCTGCTGGCGCTGCCGACGGGCCACCCCGTGCACATCCTCTGAAGGACCGCGGGCTTCGGATTCAGCGCACCTCGACCGTGCCTTCGAGGCCTCCGCCGACGAGGGTCAGGGTGAAGGGCGCGTCGTCATCGACCGCGTCGTCCCCGAAGGAGAGCAGCGTGGCGCGCGGAGCCATGTCCATCGTGCAGGCCTTGGTCTCATCCGTCACGAACGTCGCCGTGCCGCTGTTCCCCGACCCCTCGAGGGATTCGATCTCCGGCGGGCAGGACGACGATCCCCAGGTGAGCAGCACCAGAGCGCCGTCGCCGAACCAGCCGGCAGACGGCAGGTACTCGGTCGACGTGCCGGGCGTGCCCGTCGCGGCGGGGTCGCCGTCGAGGTCGACGTCGTCGGTGATGTCGCCGTAGGTGACCTCGAGGGTGATGTCGGCTGTCGGGTCCACGCCCTGCGGAAGCGCGCCGATGCTGGCCCGCGGAGCGAGGTCCTTCGTACACGGCCGTGGCGACTCGCCCTCGGCGTCGACGAGAGTGACCGTGACGGTCTGTCCTTCGGCGCTCACCTGGTCCACCTGGGGGACGCACGTGGAGGAGCCCACCGTGACGACGGCGAACATGCGTCCGTCGTCGAGCAGCGCACCCTCGATGTCGTTCCGGTCGTCGACGCCGCCCGCGCTCGGCGCAGGGGAACTCGTCGGCGTCTCCGAACCGGGGCTCGCGGTGCAGCCGGCGACGAGGAGCGCCGCGGCGACGAGACCGACGACAGGGGCGAGAGGACGCAGCGCGGAGGTCATGCTCACAGGGTAGCCCTCGCGGACTCGCGACGGATAGCGCGACGACTACTGCAGCGCGGAGGTGAGGCGGGCGAGGTTGTCGAGCACGGTCGAGCGCAGCGGCTGCTGCATCCACTCCTCCAGCGTCAGCTCACGGCTGAGGGAGCGGTACTTGTCCTCGACCTCCCGCATCTCGGCGACGAACTCCTCGCCACGCACCAGCATCGAGACCTCGAGATTCAGACCGAAGGAGCGCATGTCCATGTTGCTCGACCCGACCACCGCGACCTCCTCGTCGATCGTGAGCGTCTTGGTGTGCAGGATGTAGGGCTTGCGATACATCCAGATGCGCACTCCCGCCTTGAGCAGAACCTCGTAGTAGCTGCGCTGGGCGTGATAGACCATCGCCTGGTCGCCCTCTTCCGAGACGAACAGCTCGACGTGCACGCCACGGTCGACGGCGGCCGTGACCGCGAGGAGCAGGGCTTCGTCGGGGACGAAGTAAGGGCTGACGATCATGATCTTCTTCTTCGCCGCGTAGAGCAGTGCGAGGAAGAGACGGAGGTTGTTCTCGACTTCGAACCCCGGGCCGGAGGGCACGACCTGGCAGTCGAGATCCCCGGAGCCGATGTTCGCGTGGGCGATGTCGATGCCCTCGAGCACCGTGTCGGTCTCGCTGTACCAGTCGGCGACGAAGATCGCGTTCACGCTCAACACCACGGGACCATCGAGACGGACCATCAGGTCGACCCAGTGCAGTCCTCGCTTGATGTTCTTCTTCAGGTTGTAGGTCGAATCGGTGATGTTCTGCGACCCGAGGAATGCGATGTTGCCGTCGACGACGAGGAGCTTCCGGTGGTTGCGCAGATCGGGGCGCTGCATCTTGCCCTTGAGCGGCTGCACCGGGAGCATCAGGTGCCAGTCCGCCCCCATCGCGTTGAGTCGCGCGATGGTCTGCTTGTAGCGGGGCTTTCCGCGGTTCGCCCAGTGATCGAGCAGCACGCGGACCTCCACCCCTCGCGCGCAGACCTCTTCGAGGGCGCGGAAGAAGTTGTCGGTCGAGTCGTCCGACTGCAGGATGTAGAACTCGACGTGCACGTACTCCTGCGCGGTGCGGATGGCCTCGGCCATCTCATCGAGCGACTCCTGGTAGTCGGAGATGAGGTGGGCGCCGTTGTCGCCGGAGAGCGGGAGGGCGCCGAGCTTCTGGTTCATCTGCACGATCGGGCCGAACCACGCAGGGGCGTTCGGACGCAGGGTCCCGAAGTGCAGGTGCTCGCTGGTCTCCGCGATGTACTCGTTGATCTGATCCTGCTTGCGTCGACGCGCCCGCGGGAGGCGCGGGTTGCCGATCATGAGGAAGAGGAAGACGCCGACGAACGGGATGAAGAAGACCGCCAGCAGCCACGCCATCGCGGCGGTGGGGCGACGGTTGCGGGGGATGACGATGATCGCCGTGACACGGATGGTGATGTCGAGCACCAGAAGGAAGGTGGCGATCCACCACCCCCAGGTGTCCGGAGTCATCGTGCCCCCTCGCCACCGCAGTGACCGTCACAGCTCATGCGCATCTGAGCAGATGCGCTGGCTTCACAGTAGCCGATGGGTGGGACTCAGCCGCGCGGCGGGAGACCCCGTGCCGCGCGTTCCTCGGCTTCGATCTGTGCGTGCACCTTGCGCTCGGTGCGGTCGAACCGGAGGATTCCCCGGACCACGAGGAAGAACACGACGCTCACGCCGACGGTCGGCAGAAGCGACCATGCCGCAGCGAGCCAGAAGTTGTCCATCCCTCCATGGTACGCGAGCCACTGTTCGTGCACACTCCGGCACTCACAGGATCTGCGTCCACAAGCCCCCTTTTCCCCTCCCATCCGCCCCGCCGACGTGCACACTCTCGACATGACCACAGTTCTCCGCGCCACCGATTCCGCCGCATTCCTCGGCATCGTCCCCTCTCTCGCCGGCTTCACGCCCCGTCGGAGCATCGTCCTCCTCCCGTTCCGCGGCTCGCGCACCGACGGTGCCATGCGTCTGGACCTCCCCGAGGAGAGCACCGATGTCGGTCGCTATGCCGACAACGCGGTCGGGCTCGTGGCACGGGTCTCCGGCACGGATGCGGTGGCCGTCGTCGTCTACACCGATCAGGATGCGCACCCGACGCGCGACGGCCTGGTGCTCCCGCACGCGGTGGTGATCGACGAGGTGCTCGGCTGCGCGGAGGATGCGGGTCTGCGAGTCGTCGACGCTCTGTGCGTGACGCCGTCCGGCTGGTCGAGCTACCTTGAGGAGGAACCGGAGCTCGGGTCTCTCGCGCAGATCCGCCTTCCGTCCGACCTGCCGCCGATGGAAGACGTGTCCGGAGATCAGAACGTCGGCACGGAGCTGCCGACCGTCGATCTGGCGGAGAAGAAGCGGGTCGGGCGAGCATCCGCCGACCTCGACGCGCTCCTCGATCGGCGCGGGCGCGCTCCGCGAAGCGCCAGGGAGAATCCTCAGCTCATCGCCGCACTCGTCCTGCTCGACGACGTGCCCGCGTTCCTCGAGTCGGTGCTGGCTGCACCCGACGGTCTTCCACCCTTCGCGACAGCCGCGCTGCTGTGGTGTCTGGAGAAGCCGCTGCTGCGCGACGTGGCGATCGCGCAATGGGCGACCGACCTCGCGGGAGGCATCCGCACGCTCGACGCCCAGACCGCCTTCGCCGAGTCCGGCGTCATGGTTCCCGACGAAGTGGGCGACGTGTTCCTCGGACGCGGACCGACGCCCGACACCGAACGCCTGCGGTGCGCCCTCTCGGTCGCGCGCGAGGCAGCCGCCCGTGCACCCCGGCACTCGCGACCCGCCCCGCTCACCGTGGCCGCGTGGCTGTCCTGGGCGCTGGGGCGCGCCAGTCACGCGGGCCGCTACCTCGAGATGGTGCGCGAGATCGACCCTCGGTACTCGCTCGCCGCACTGTTGGAGACCATGATCGGCGGGGC
>NZ_QOAY01000102.1:30825-32153 GCF_003314775.1 Microbacterium sp. H6
GAAGAGGATGGTCTCCCGGATGCCCAGACCCGTGATGGCCATCAGCAGTCGGTCGATCCCCATGCCCATCCCGCCGGACGGCGGCATGCCGTGCTCGAGGGCGCGAAGGAACTCTTCATCCACGGGCATGGCCTCGACATCGCCGCGTGCTGCGAGCTTGGCCTGCTCGACGAAGCGCTCCCGCTGGATCACGGGATCGACGAGCTCGGAGTATCCCGTCGCCAGTTCGAAGCCGCGGATGTACAGGTCCCACTTCTCCACGACGCCCGCGATCGAACGATGCTCGCGCACGAGGGGCGACGTGTCGACGGGGAAGTCCATCACGAACGTGGGGCGGACGAGGTCGCCCTTCACGAAGTGCTCCCACAACTCCTCGACGAGCTTGCCGTGGGTGGCCTGCGGTGGCAGATCCACATCGTTGGCCTCCGCGAAGGCGATGAGGTCCTCGACGGAGTCCTGCGGGGTGATGACACGACCCGAAGCGGCCGAGAGCGACTCGTACATCGAGATGCGGTCCCACTCACCGCCGAGCTCGTACTCGGTGCCGTCGGCCCAGGTCACCGTGGTGGAGCCGGCGACCGCGATCGCCGCGTTCTGCACGAGCTCCTGCGTGAGCGCGGCCATCTGGTTGTAGTCGCCGTACGCCTGATAGGCCTCGAGCATCGCGAACTCGGGGCTGTGCGTCGAGTCAGCACCCTCGTTGCGGAAGTTGCGGTTGATCTCGTAGACGCGCTCGATGCCGCCGACGACCGCGCGCTTGAGGTACAGCTCCGGCGCGATGCGCAGGTACAGCTCGGTGTCGAACGCGTTCGAGTGCGTGATGAACGGGCGGGCAGAGGCTCCTCCATGCTGCACCTGCAGCATGGGCGTCTCCACCTCGAGGTAGTCGTGGCTCGTGAACGTCGAACGCAGGCTCGCGTTCACGGCGGCCCGAGCACGGACGGTGTTGCGCGCCTGCTCCCGCACGATCAGGTCGAGGTAGCGGCTGCGCACCCGGCCCTCTTCGCTGAGCTCGGAGTACGCGTTGGGCAGCGGGAGGATCGCCTTCGCAGCGATCGTCCAGTCGTCGGCCATGATCGACAGCTCGCCGCGACGGCTCGAGATGACTTCACCGTGCACGAAGACGTGGTCACCGAGGTCGACGTACTCCTTCCAGTCCGCGAGGGATTCCTCGCCGACGTTCGCGAGCGAGATCATGGCCTGGATGCGCGACCCGTCGCCGGCCTGCAGGGTGGCGAAGCAGAGCTTGCCGGTGTTGCGGCTGAACACCACTCGGCCGGCGACCCCGACGACGACGCCGGTCTCGGCACCCGCTTCGAGGTCGCCGT
>NZ_QOAY01000102.1:32179-34573 GCF_003314775.1 Microbacterium sp. H6
TCGGCGCGCAGTGCGGGGACCGTGTGAGTGACGGGCACTCCGACGGGGAATGCCCCTCCCCCCGCGTTCGACCGCTTCTCGATCAGACGCTCGCGCTTGGCGAGCCGCACGGCCTTCTGCTCGTGGACGTCCTCGTCGGTGGAGGGGTCGGTCGATGCCGATTCGGGCGCGGGCGACGCGTCAGTCATGTGGGGGGCTCCTTGGAAGTCCCTCCCAGTTTACCGAGGCGGCGTGACGCCATCGGTCGCGTGCTGGGTAGCCTCGGAGAATGGCCCACACACGGATCCTCCGCGCGTTCGCTGCACTCCCCCTCGCCCTCGTGGCGGCCTTCACCCCGGCTGCGGCGTTCGCGACGTCAGCCGAGCACGCCGCTCACGCCGCAGCCGGTCCGATCCGCGCCGCCACGACCGATGTCGACGACTTCTCCTACAGTTCCTGGGACGCGGCGTACGAGGTCGGGCTCGATGACGACGGCCGCGCGCGGATGCGTGTGACGGAGACGCTCGTGGCGAGTTTCCCCGACGCCGACCAGAATCACGGCATCGTCCGGGGGCTCGCGACCTCGTACGAAGGGGCCAGCACGGAGACGACGGTACTGTCCGTGACCGACGGGAACGGCGCGGAGGTGCCCTACGAGACGGACGAGGAGGACGGTCTCCTCTACGTGCTCACGGGCAACGACGACGACTTCGTCCGGGGTCTCACCACGTACGTGATCGAGTGGGAGATGCGCGATGTGATCCTGGCGACGAAGCCCTCTGCGGGATCGTCGGCTCCTCCCGCGGACGAGTTCTACTGGGACCTGCTGCCGCTCGACAGCACGCAGTCCATCGATCGCTTCCGTGCTGACGTCACGCTCGACTCCTCCTTGAGCGCTGCGCTCAACGGGGCCACGCGCTGCTACACCGGTCCCTCCGGCTCGAAGGACGAGTGCGAGCTGGACGGTCCGATCGCGGACGGGCGCGATGTGACGTTCCGCGTCGAATCGGGAGCCCGTCCTGCCGGCGACGGGGTGACCGTCGCCATCGGCTTCGACGCCGGTACGGTCACCCAGCCTCTCGCCCGCACCCCCGACCCCGTGGCGGACGTCACCCCGATCGTCGCCGCCGTCGGCGCGCTCGGGCTCTCGGTCGGCAGCTGGGTGGCCGTCTCGGCCTTCACCCGGAGACGCCGAAGGGCGACCGGAATCGTGGTCGCCCAGTACGACGTGCCGGATTCACTGCCTCCCCTGCTGGCCGCCGCCGTGGTGCCCGGCGCCAAGGACGTGATCCCCTCGGAGATCGTGCACCTGGCCGTCCGCGGCACGCTGCGCATCGAGGAGGGGGCGGAGGAGGAGGAGCCCCGGTTGCGTCGGCTCCCCGGAACGCGACTTCCCGACCAGCTCGACGTCGAGGCCCTGGATGCCCTCTTCACCGACGCGGACGGCGAGGGTGTGGTCGACCTGCCCACCGCCGATGAGACGTTCGCCGCGCGGATGACCGCCCTGGAGCAACGCGGGACGATCGAGGCGCAGAAGCGCGGGCTCACCGAGAAGGCGCGCAGTCGGGCGGCCGTGATCCTGCAGTGGTGTGCGATCGGCATCGCGGTCATCGGTCTGGCGTTCGGGATCTGGAGCGCGGCCAGCGGGCGGCTCTCCGCGATCCCGGCGCTCGTGGTGATCTCCTTCGGCGCTTTCCTGGTGCTGCTCTCCAGCATCTACGGCTTCTCGAAGCACACGGTGCTCACGGCCGAAGGCGCCCGCACCTACGAGTACCTGCGCGGCGTCGAGGAGTTCATCCGCGTCGCGGACGCCGACCGCCTGCGCATGCTGCAGTCCTACAGCGGGGCCGAACGTCGAGCAGACGGCACCGCCGACGTCATCCACATCTACGAGCGCCTCCTCCCCTACGCCATCCTCTTCGGCATGGAGGACGAATGGGGCGAGGTGCTTGAGAAGGCGTACACGCGTGCACAGCACGGCGCCACCTGGATCGGCGACCCGACCTCGTTCGTGCTGCGCGCGCAGCTCGCCTCGTTCGTGGCCTCGTCGCACTCGGCGGCGACCTACTCGGCGCCGTCGACGGGGTCCTCGTCCAGCGCGGGCGGGTCCTTCGGCGGCGGATTCTCCGGTGGCGGGGGCGGCGGGGGCTTCTCGGGCGGACGATGACACGGCGGCTTCCCGCACCCTGCGCTGAGACGCGGCGGGAACCGCTCAGATCAACGGCGGAACGTCGGAGGCTTCGCGCAATGCTCTCTCGACGGTCGACTGCACGAGCGCCGAGAGATAGCCTCCGGGGTTCTCCACACCGATCTGCCGCAGTCGCTCGGTCGACTGACCGATGATCGACCGCGAGAACTCCGTGGCCGTCGCGATGGCATCCGCATAGGCGGGACGATCCGCTTCCGCGATCACCA
>NZ_QOAY01000102.1:34622-34827 GCF_003314775.1 Microbacterium sp. H6
GGCTCGCATCCCATCTCCACGGCGAGCGCCTGGGCGATCGGCAGCACGGCGGCCGGCGCTGTCACCGCGGCGAACCCGGCCTGGAGCTGGCGGAGGTCGATCGACGTCCCGGTGAAGGTGATCGCCGGATGCACGGCGAGAGGGATCGCACCGCGCTCGGCCGCAGGACGCAGCACCTCGATGCCGTAGGCGGGGTCGGTGTGCA
>NZ_QOAY01000102.1:35033-35161 GCF_003314775.1 Microbacterium sp. H6
GCTGACCGATCTGCCAGCCGCCCACCTCCGCGATGCCGGCGACCAGAGAGGGCAGTTGCTCCGAGGGGACCGCGATGATCACGAGCTCGGCTCGACGCACGACCTCCAGCGCTTCGAGCACCGGCACA
>NZ_QOAY01000102.1:35383-35571 GCF_003314775.1 Microbacterium sp. H6
GTGATGCCGATCACGGCGTGGCCTGCACCACCGAGGGCTGCGCCCACGACCGGGCCCACACGGCCGGCACCGATGATGCCGACACCGAGGCGCCCGTCACGTGCCATCGTCGCTCCGTCTCCGCCGTCGCAGCGGGGGTTCGGAGGGAGCCTCGGGCGCGGCGGGAGGCACGGCCGGAGGAACCGGGG
>NZ_QOAY01000160.1:0-3535 GCF_003314775.1 Microbacterium sp. H6
CGGGAGCTGGACAGCTGGCCCCCGCCGTATACGGCCGTGGAGCTGGAGCTCACCCGCGACGGGCGCCTCGACGGCACGGGCGTCGCCAGCCCCGCGGCCGACCTCACGTACCGCTACGATCCGGCGGCCCCGACCCCGGATGCGGGCGGCAGGACCCTCAATCCGTTCTCCGCCGGGCGCCGCCCCCAGCACACCCGCGAACGCCGGGCGGATGTGCTCGTCTTCACGGGCGACCGGCTTCCCGACGACCTCCTCGTCATCGGCACGCCCACGATCACGCTGTCCTTCGCGTCCTCGAACCCGCGTGCCGATCTGTTCGTGCGTCTGTGCGAGGTGGACGCGCGAGGGGTCTCGCGGGCGCTCACCGACGGGTACCGGCGCCTTCGGCCGGAAGAGGTGCACACGGACGAGACGCACACAGACGAGGCGGGCCGGATCCGTCTCGAACTCGCGCCTCTCGCCCACCGGTTCGCGGCGGGGTCACGCCTGCGCGTGCAGGTGTCGTCGGGCGCGCACCCGCTGCACCTGCGCAACCCCGGAACCGAGGACCCGGTGCGCGACCACTCGCGGCTCATCCCCAGCGATCAGACCGTCCGCGTCGGCGGCACGGCGCCGGCGACCCTCACGCTGCCCGCACTGGCCGTCGTGCCGTCACGCTCGCACGCCTCTTCACCCGTTGTTCACCGGCGCGTGACACGATGACGGGATGCCCCTCGCCCGTCGTCTGACGCTCGGAGACGCGGTCGCCATCGGTCTCGGCTCGATGATCGGCGCCGGTGTCTTCTCCGTGTGGGCTCCCGCGATCGGGGTCGCTGGCAGCGGCGTCCTCATCGCCCTCGCGATCGCCGCGGTCGTCGCATACGCCAATGCCACCTCATCAGCGCAGCTCGCCGCCGCCCACCCGGTCGCGGGTGGCACCTATGCCTACGCCCGCGCGGAGATGGGCCCCTGGTGGGGCTTCATCGCGGGATGGAGCTTCGTGATCGGCAAGATCGCGAGCTGCGCGGCGATGGCCATGACGTTCGCCGCCTACGCGGCACCGGCCGGCTGGCAGCTGCCCGTCGCGGTCGCCGCTGTCGTGCTGCTCGCCGCCGTGAACTGCCTCGGCGTGACCCGCACCGCCCTGGTCACCCGCATCCTCGTGGTGTGCTCCCTGCTCGGCCTCGCGGTCGTCGTGGTCTTCGGGTTCGCCGGCGCTGCGGCGGCGAACCCGACCCCCCTCCCCGATGCCACGGCCTACGGAGTGCTCCAGGGGGCCGGCCTGCTGTTCTTCGCATTCGCGGGATACGCCCGGATCGCGACCATGGGTGAGGAGGTCGTCGATCCCGGACGCACGATCCCCCGTGCCATCGTGCTGGCGCTGGGCGGCACGGTCGTCGTGTACGCGCTGGTGGGACTCGTCGTCGTCCTGGTGCTCGGCGCCGGTGCGACCGATTCGACCGCTCCTCTGGTCGATGTACTGGTGGCCGCCGGGGCATCTACCTGGGCGCCCGTGATCCGCATCGCTGCTGCCGCCGCTTCCCTCGGTGCCCTGCTGGCTCTGCTCACCGGGATCGGTCGTACGGCCCTGGCCATGGCTCGCGAGGGTGACGTCCCTCGATTCCTCGCGAAGATCGATCGGCGCCATCAGGTCCCGCAGCGCGCGGAGATCGCCATCGCGCTCATCGTGGTCGCGATCGTCCTCATCGCCGACCTGCGCGGCGCCATCGGCTTCTCCTCCTTCGGCGTGCTGCTGTACTACCTGATCGCGAACGCCGCCGCATTCCGTCAGAGCGGGTCCGCGCGTCGGTATCCACGGGTGCTGCACGTGCTCGGAGCGCTCGGCTGCCTGGTGCTGGTGAACACTCTTCCCGTGCTGGCCTCACTGATCGGTGCGGGGGTCGTCCTCCTCGGGGTCGGATACCGGCTGCTGCGGCTGCGGTTCGAAAGAGCCTGAGCCCCGCGCACGCCTGAGCTCGACGCGCCGCGGTCAGCCCCGCGCCTGGGAGCGGTACATGCGCGGTGCGATGCCGAGGACCGCCTGGAAGTCGCGCGTGAGATGCGCGTGATCCGCGTAGCCGAGCTCGGCGGCGATCGAGGCCAGGTCGGTCTCCGGGTTCGCTCGCACTCGCTGCGCCGCCTCCTGCAGCCGCCGACGTCGGATCATCGCGGCGGGCGAGAGCCCCACGTGGCGGTGGGTCATCCGCTGCAGGGTGCGCACCGAGACGGCCAACCTCGTGGCGGCCTCCTCGGGGGTGAGCGCGGCGCCATCGCCCATCAGGACGTCCATGAACGCGTTGGCCTGGCGTGCCGGTTCGCCGACCGGCCCCGCACGATCCTCGAGCCACTGAGAGAAGGCCTCGACCGCCCGCTCGCGTCGCCCCTCGCCCGAGCTCATCGTCGACACGACGGCAGCGCGCAGCGCGCCGGTACCGCTCCCGTCGTCGAGTTCCCACTCGTCGTCGACGAGAGACGCCGGATCGTCGATCAGCACGGCGACCGCTGCCGGACGCAGCAGCGCCCCGACGGCCCAGCCGCTCCCCCGCAGATCGCGGTGCGACGCCCGCGTCGTCGCTCCGGCGAGCGTGACGGTGTTCGCGTCGACGACCAGGTTCAGCGCCGGATACGCCACGATCTCCTGCCGTGACGAGCGCCCAGGCTCGATGTCCCACTCCGGGATCCAGAACCACTCCACCAGCTCCGCGGCTGCCGGCGGCGGTGGCAGCCGGTGGAACTGCGGAAGGCGAGCGGGGTAGAGCACCCCGCGGGTCGGGTTCACCATCGGCCCAGCGTAGGCCCCGACGCCGACAGGGCGAGGCTGTCGCGGATCTTCAAGCCGCCGCCGCATCGCCCGTTCTACCGTGGCGTCATGAGCACAGACCACACCACGACGCACACCCCCACGGCCGGCGCGAACGGCACGTACACGACGAACGGGCGCCCGCACAGCGCCACCTCGCTCACCCCCTTCCTCGCCATCCCCGACGCGAAGCAGGCCATCGCGTTCTACCGCGACGTGTTCGGGGCCAGAGTCGTCGACGTGACCGAGTTCGGCGGCGTGGTCGCGCACGCCGACCTGGACTTCGGCCTCGGCCTGCTCCAGCTCGGGGAGCCCAATCCCGAGTACCACCTCGTGCGCTCCCCCGGTGGCGACGACGACTGCTACTCGATGGGGCTGTACGTCGCGGACGTCGATGCGGTCGTCGAGAAGGCGGTCGCCGCGGGAGCGACCGTGCGCGAAGCACCCGCACCCTTCGTCTCCGGTGATCGCTTCGCCAGCATCCGCGATCCGTTCGGGGTGCGCTGGTCTGTGATGACGCGCGTCGAGGACATCTCGGACGAGGAGAGCAGTCGTCGAGTGGCGGAGTGGGCGGCGTCGTTCAGCGGGTCTCCTGCGGACGAGGCGAGCTGAGCGACCGCTCCGCCGCGCGGCACACCGCCGGAAGCAGTGCCTCGGCCGTACGGCGGTAGCCCAGGGCGCTCGGGTGGAAGCGGTCGAGGCTGAACATCGCCTCGGGCTCGTCGAAGAACATCGGGCCCACCGCTCGACGCAGAT
>NZ_QOAY01000267.1:0-260 GCF_003314775.1 Microbacterium sp. H6
CGTCACGGCGGCGTCGCCCACCCGCGGCGCGAACGGCCAGAAGAGGCGCCGCCCGCATACGGCGAGCGCGGGTGGCAGCACCAGCAGCACGGCGGCGAGCGCGATCAGGAGTCCCACGGCCGACGCGATACCGAGCCCGCGTGTACCGGGGATCACCGCAAGGGTCAGGGTCGACAGAGCGAGGACCACGGTCACGTTCGAGGCGACGATCGCCGGTGCAGTGGCCCGCCATGCGCCCACGAGGGCACGGCGGTGGGCGG
>NZ_QOAY01000267.1:339-3112 GCF_003314775.1 Microbacterium sp. H6
GAGAACACTCACGATGCCGGAGTCGAACTGCAGTCCGAGACCCGCCCCGATCGCCGCCGTCGCCTTGTTCGCCAGCTGATCGGCGAGCGCGACCACCACCAGGGGGACCATCCACAGCACAGGCGAGCGGTACGTGACGATGAGCAGCAGCGCCACGATCCCGAGGGTCACCATCAACAGCGTGAAGTCGGCTCCGTCGAACGCCGAGGCGACGTCCACACCGAACGCCGGTCCGCCTGTGACCTGTACGCTCACCCCGTCGATCGGATGCTGCGTCACGGTGCCGCGCAGATCGCGCACGGCGTCCGCGGCGGCATCGTCGTCTTCCAGGGTCAGCGTCGCCTGGATCGCCGCGGCCTCTCCGTCGTCGCTGACGATCGGTCCGTGCGGCTCGCGCCCGGTCTCGGCTCGGACGTCCGCCGCGAGATCGGAGAGAGCGTCGAGGTCGGCATCGCCGAGCTGCGCACCGTCGTCTCTGGTCGCGACCAGGAGCACCGTGCCCTCGTCCGCATCATCGAAGCCCGCGGCGAGCACGGCCGCCCGCGCGGATTCGGAGTCCGGCGGAGCCACATCGTTTCCCGCGGGGAGCGATGCCCGACCCAGCGCGCCGAGCAGAGCGGTGAACGCGACGAGCGCGACGAGCAGGGAGATCCACCCGCCGCGCCGCGAGGTGAGCCACAGGGGAAGGGAACGGAGGGTGCGGAGCATGCATCCAGTCCAGCCGCCGCCCCCGTCGCGGGGATCGGACAGGGGGCTGACACCCCTCTCCACCGTTCGATGGATCCGCCCACACCTGGAAGGGGGTTCCGGTCAGCGGGGTTCTGTCAGGGACTCCCTCGTGATCGTGCCCGCGCGTAACGTCGGATCCAGCGCCGCCGATCCGTCTGCGACCACGAGGAAAGGACCACCCCATGCACACACGCACTCTCGGACAGGGCCTGCAGGTCTCGGCGGTCGGCCTCGGCTGCATGGGCATGTCGCAGAGCTACGGACCCAACCCGGGCAGCCGCGACGACATGATCGCCGTGCTGCGGTCGGCACTCGATCACGGCGTCGACTTCTTCGATACGGCCGAGGTGTACGGCCCGTACGTGAACGAGGAGCTCGTCGGCGAGGCTCTCGAACCCCTCCGCGACCGGGTCGTGCTCGCGACCAAGTTCGGGTGGGACATCGTAGACGGCAGGAGCGTGGGGCTGAACAGCCGCCCTGAGCAGATACGGCGGGTGGCCGAGGCCTCGCTGCGGAGTCTGCGCACCGATGTGATCGATCTGTTCTACCAGCACCGCGTCGACCCCGAGGTGCCGATCGAGGACGTGGCCGGGACCGTCGGCGAGCTGATCGCGGAAGGCAAGGTGCACCACTTCGGGCTCTCAGAGGCCTCGGCCGACACCATCCGTCGCGCGCACGCCGTGCACCCGGTCACCGCGCTGCAGAGCGAATACTCGCTGTGGACCCGTGACCCCGAGGCCGAGATCCTGCCGGTGCTCGCCGAACTGGGCATCGGTTTCGTACCCTTCAGCCCGCTCGGCAAGGGATTCCTGACCGGCACCGTCGACACCGCGGCCGACTTCGCCGCCGGGGACATCCGCGCCACGATCCCGCGGTTCACGGCCGAGAACCGGGCGGCGAACCAGGCGCTCGTGGCGCACGTGGCCGAGCTGGCCGCGGCGAAGGAGGCCACCCCCGGGCAGATCGCGCTGGCCTGGCTGCTCGCCCAGCAGCCAGGGATCGTGCCGATCCCCGGCACACGGCGCACCGCGCGTATCGCGGAGAACGCCGGGAGCACGGCCGTCGCGCTCTCGGCCGACGAGGTCGCCGACCTCTCGACCCTCGCGACGCGCATCGGGGTGAGTGGCGACCGCTACAACCCGCAGCAGATGGCGTTCGTCGACCGTTGACCGACGTGCGGCCTCGGTATCGTGAGGCGGGTGACCTCGGCCCGCAGCTACCCCGCGACCATCGCGGCCGCTGTCGAGCACGAGATCGTCATCCGCAAGTCGCGCTTCCTGACCCGCATCGAGCCCGTGGCTTCTGTCGAGCAGGCCGAGGCCGTGATCGCCGGCATCCGCAAGCGGGCGTGGGACGCCAACCACAACTGCACCGCGATGGTGACCGGACTGCTCGGCGATCAGGCGCGGTCCTCTGATGACGGTGAGCCGTCGGGGACCGCGGGCATCCCGATGCTCGAAGTGCTGCGTCGGCGCGACCTGACCGATGTGGTCGCAGTGGTGACCCGCTACTTCGGCGGCGTGAAACTCGGCGCGGGCGGTCTGGTGCGTGCCTACTCCTCCGCCGTGTCCGAGTCGCTCGATCTGGCCTCGCTCGTGCGGCGAGCGGCCCTCCGACAGGTCACGCTCGAGGTTCCGCACGCGGAGGCGGGGCGCTACGACAATCTGCTGCGCGAGTGGGCGACGCATCACGGCGCGACGCTCGGCGATCCGGCATACGCGGCGATGGCCACGCTCGAACTGTGGGCGCCCGAAGAAGAGCTCCCCCGCCTGGCCGATGACCTGGCCGCGGCATCCGCCGGCTCGATCACCCCTGTCCTCGGGGTGGAGCGCATCGTCGACGTGCCCGCCTGAGGCTTGTCGGATCGGCCAACCCACAAGGAGCGGCGGATATCCTGGATGCCGCGGTCGCGGAGGGAGAGCGATGTTCGACAGTCCGCTCTCGGCTTCGGCCTACGAGATCCTCGAAGTCGACCCCACCGTCGATGACGTCGAGCTGCGCCGTGCCTATCGTCTGAGATTGCGCCAGACGCATCCGGACACCG
>NZ_QOAY01000120.1:0-5737 GCF_003314775.1 Microbacterium sp. H6
ACGGTGACGACGACCTCATCCGCCGCCGCGGGTTCCTGCCCCTCATGCAGCTCGAAGCCGGTCAGCGCGGTGGCGGGCCAGGGGTGCGCCTCGACCACGACGGCACCGGCCGCATCCGCTTCCTGCAGGACGAGAGGAACCGTGACGTCGGCGACGACGCGGTCGACTCCCGGAAGGGCGGCGATGTCGCGCACCGCGTCGACCGGCAGCGGCGCGCGCTCCCGGAGGGGAACCGGCAGGTCCTCCGGCACATCCACCTGCTGTGGCGCACCGACCACGATGTCGACCGCGGAGTAGCGCTCGGGCGCCAGCCCTCCGCGCATGCCGGATTCGACGAGCACGCCGAGGCCCGTCACCAGTGCGCTCGCGACGAACACCGCGACCGCCACGCCGACGAAGCTTCCGCGGTGATGGCGAAGGTCGGCGCCGACAAGTCGCCCCAGACCCAGCGACCCCGACATCACCACTCGCCCAATGCGCTCATGCGGGCGTTGATCTGCGCAGGGTCGGCACCGTCGAGGTATCCCGCGAAGGCTCCGTCGGCGAGGAAGATGGTGCGATCCGCGTGCGCGGCCACCACGGGGTCGTGGGTCACGACCACGACGGTCTGATTCAGCTCTCGTGCCGTGTGCGCGAGCAGATCGAGCACCTGCTTGCCCGAACGGGAGTCGAGGGCGCCGGTCGGCTCGTCGCCGAACACCACATGGGGCCGGGTGATGAGCGCGCGGGCGATCGCCACCCGCTGCTGCTGACCGCCGGAGAGCTCGGACGGGCGGCGGCGGCGGAACTCGGTGAGCCCCACGGCGTGGAGCAGGAAGTCGAGCCACTGCGTTTCGAGACGACGGGCGCCGAGCCGCAGCGGCAGCGTGATGTTGTCCTCGACGTTCAGAGCCGGCAGCAGGTTGTACGCCTGGAAGACGAATCCCACGTGATCACGACGGAACGCCGTGAGCTGGCGCGCCTTCAGCCCCGAGATCTCGGTCCCGCCGAGGTGCACGGTGCCGCTGCTCGGCCGGTCGAGTCCCGCAGCGCTGTGCAGCAGGGTGCTCTTGCCCGAGCCGGACGGGCCCATGATCGCGGTGAACGTGCCCTTCGCGATGGCGAGATCCACGCCGCGCAGGGCGGTGACGCGGCTGGCGCCGGAACCGTAGGTCTTGACGACGGACTGCAACCGGAGTGCTTCGGAGGGCCGCGTGTTCACGGCCGAGGCGAGTGGTGTGGAGGTCATGATTCGACGCTAGGGACGGGCCGGGCGGCATCCCATCCCGCCCGCTGCCGCTTCGATGGTGGGGCTGGCTATACCGTGCCGTCGCGATCGCTCGGGCAGACTGTGAGAGTGAAGGACCGATGGATGCGCCGCTGGTTGCGAGCGTGGGGATACCTGGCCGTCGAGGCCGCGGTCTCGATCGCATCCGTGGTGTTCCTCTGCCTGGGCATCGTGCTGCTCCCCTTCATGATCCTCACGGGCGGCGTGCTGCTCATGCCCGAGGCCGTGCAGAGCCTGCACCGCTGGACAGACCTGAACCGTCGACGTGTGGGCGCCTACCGGGGCGAGGAGCTGACGCCGATCGGCCACGTGCTCCCGCCGGGCTCAACGCTCGACGATCGTCTGCGCTTCGCGTTCTCGCGCGCCACCGGCCGAGACGTGCTGTGGCTGGCGGTGCAGGGGATTCCGGTGCTGTTCGTCTCTCTTCTGACGATCTCGCTCCCCGTCGCGGCGATCAACACCCTCGCCATCACCTACTACTGGCAGTTCGCCCCCGCCGACGACCCGGTCGGCTCGGTCTACCCCGTCACATCCTGGGAGCTCGCGGCCACGATGCCGCTGCTCGCGGTGGCGTATGCGCTCCTCGCGGTCTTCCTGATCCCGGCCGTCGCCCGTCTGGTGTCGTTCGTGTCGGCGAAGCTGCTCGCGACGCCGGAGAAGTCGCGCCTCGCGGCCCGTGTCGACGCCCTGACCCTCAGCCGTGCTGCCGCGCTCGACGCCCACGCGGCCGAGCTGCGCCGGATCGAACGCGATCTGCACGACGGTGCGCAGAACCGCCTGGTCAACGTGGTGATGATGCTCGGGATCGCCGAGCGCGCGCAGGAGATCGGCGGCGACGTGCTCGAACCCCTGCGGCGAGCGCAGGATGCCGCAACCGAGGCGCTCGCAGGGCTCCGCCGCACGGTGCACGACATCTACCCGCCGATCCTCGATGAGCTCGGTCTGGAGGGAGCCCTGGCCTCGCTCGCCGGGCGCACCGTGGTGCCCTGCACGGTCGAGACGGACCAGATCGGACGTGTGCCGGCGGCGGTCGAGTCGGCCAGCTACTTCGTCGTGGCGGAGGCGCTCACGAACGTCAGCAAGTACAGCGAGGCGACCCGGGCCGCGGTGCGGGTCGAGCGCGACGGCGAGCTTCTGGTCATCACGGTCGAAGACGACGGTGTGGGCGGCGCGGTCGAGCGACCCGGCGGTGGGGTCGCCGGCATCCGTCGCCGCATCGAGGCGTTCGAGGGCACCCTTGACGTGACGAGTCCAGTCGGGGGCCCCACCACCCTGAGAGCGGAGCTGCCATGCGGATCGTGATCGCCGAAGACGACACCCTGCTGCGCGAGGGGCTGGCGCTGCTGCTGCGTAGCGAGGGGTTCGATGTGGTCGCCGCCGTCGACAACGCCGACGATTTCCTCGACCGACTGGATGAGGCGGATGCCGCGGTGGTCGACGTGCGGATGCCGCCGACGTTCACCAGCGAGGGCTTGAAGGCCGCCGCCGAGGCCCGTGCCCGTCGCCCCGGCTTCCCCGTGCTCGTGCTGTCGGCATACGTCGAGGATCGCTATGCCGGTGAGCTGCTGGCAGCGGGAGCCGACGGTCTCGGCTACCTGCTCAAGGAACGCGTCGGCAAGGTCGCGGCGTTCGTCGACGCCCTGCACCGCGTGGCCGCCGGGGGCACGGTGATGGATCCCGAGGTGATCTCGCAGTTGATGAGCCGTCGTCGCGCCGACGACCCGGTGCAGACGCTGACTCCGCGCGAGCGCGAGGTGCTCGGCCTTATGGCGGAAGGCCTCGACAACGGCACGATCGCCGACCGGCTCTTCGTGACCGAGACCGCGGTGAGCAAGCACATCGGCAATATCTTCGCCAAGCTCGGCCTCGCCTCGAGCGACAGCGGCCACCGCCGCGTGCTCGCCGTCCTGGCCTACCTCCGCTCCTAGCCCCCCCCGCTCCCTCCCCCCTCTCCCCTCCCTCCTCCACCCCCTCTCGGCGCTGAGACCCACTCTTGCCGCCGAGACCCACGGCTCTAGGCGCGTGCAGGCGTGGGTCTCGGCGCAGGCGATGGGTCTCGGCGTCGAGCGTGGGAAGAAACTTGGTATTTAGTGTTGCTAAGTACCGGTACTCAGTGTTACTTTGTACCGGTACCCAGCAACACTGAGTACTGAACCGAGAAGAGAGGAGGACCTGATGGGCAAGCAGATGACCGAGATGCTCAAGGGCACTCTGGAGGGCATCGTTCTGGCCCTCCTCGCCGAGCAGCCGGCATACGGGTACGAGATCACCACACGCATCCGCGACCACGGATTCACCGACATCGCCGAGGGCACGATCTACGCACTCCTCGTGCGCATCGAGCAGAAGAGCCTCGTCGACGTCGAGAAGGTCCCGAGCGAGAAGGGTCCGCCCCGCAAGGTGTACACCCTGAACGCGCAGGGCCGGCAGGAGCTCGAGGAGTTCTGGAAGACCTGGGATTTCCTCAAGACGCACATCGAACAGCTGAACAGCACGAACACCGACACCACGAACAAGGAGAACTGATCATGGCCGCGAAGTGGATCGAAGCGATCACCGGATCACTCGAAGAGAAGAAGCTGTACAAGCAGGCCCAGGCCCGCATCAACGCGCTGCCCGAGCCGTACCGCGAGATGGCGAAGGCGCAGCAGCGCTACAACATGTATTACGGCGGCGTCACCGACGGCGACACAATCGTGAAGATGTTCCTCGACATCGCCGACATGTGGGAGCGCGCCGCACTCGACGGCACCCCGGTCAGCGCCATCGTCGGAGACGACCCGGTCGAGTTCGCCGAGAACTACGCCGCCGCGTACGGCGGACGGCAGTGGATCGACAAGGAGCGCGCACGCCTCATCAAGGCGTTCGACGACGCGAAGAAGAAGGAGGAATCATGACGAACCCCGCCATCTCGGTGCACGGCATCGAGAAGTCCTACAAAGATCTGCACGTGCTGCGCGGCGTCGACTTCGAGGTCGAGAAGGGCAGCATCTTCGCCCTCCTCGGCTCGAACGGCGCCGGCAAGACCACCATGGTGCGCATCCTCTCCACCCTGCTGAAGTCGGATGCCGGAACCGCGACGGTGCAGGGCGTGGATGTGGCCGCAGACCCGGTCGGAGTGCGCGAGCGCATCAGCCTCACCGGACAGTTCGCCGCGGTCGACGAGATCCTCACCGGACGCGAGAACCTGGTGCTCGTCGCGAAGCTGCGGCATCTGCCCGACGCCGGGAAGGTCGCCGACGACCTGCTCGCCACGTTCCGTCTGACGGAGGCCGGCGGGCGCAAGGTCGGCACCTACTCAGGCGGTATGCGTCGCCGGCTCGACATCGCGATGAGTCTGGTCGGCGACCCCGAAGTCATCTACCTCGACGAGCCCACGACCGGCCTCGACCCCGAAGCCCGCATCGAGGTGTGGGGCGTGGTCAAGGAGCTCGCGAACACCGGCACCACCGTGCTGCTCACCACGCAGTACCTCGACGAGGCCGAGCAGCTGGCCGACCGCATCGCGATCCTGCACGAGGGCCGCATCATCGCGAACGACACCCTCGCCGGGCTCAAGCGCCTGCTTCCGGCCGCGAAGGTCGAGTACGTCGAGAAGCAGCCCACCCTCGAGGAGATCTTCCTCACCCTCATCGGCCCCTCATCCGGAAAGGAGAAGGCAGCATGACCACGCACTTCGCCGCCGACACGGCGACACTCACCGGCCGCTCCATGCGGCACATCTTCCGCAGCCCCGACACGATCATCACCACGGCAGTCACCCCGATCGCCCTGATGCTCCTGTTCGTGTACGTCTTCGGCGGCGCCCTCCAGCAGAGCACCGGCGTCGACAACTACGTGAACTACCTGCTGCCGGGCATCCTGCTCATCGCGATCGCGTCGGGCATCGCCTACACGGCGTTCCGGCTGTTCACCGACATGCAGAGCGGCATCTTCGAGCGGTTCCACTCCATGCCGATCGCCCGATCGAGCGTGTTGTGGGCCCACGTGCTCACGTCCCTCACGGCGAACGCCATCACCCTGGCGATCATCTTCGGCGTCGGATTCCTCTTGGGCTTCCGCACCGGGGCGAGCTTCTGGGCCTGGCTCGGAGTCATCGGCATCCTGATGCTGTTCACGCTGGCACTCACCTGGCTGGCGATCATCGCGGGCCTGAACGCCAAGACGGTCGACGGCGCGAGTGCCTTCTCGTACCCGCTGATCTTCCTGCCGTTCATCAGCTCGGCGTTCGTGCCCACCGACACCATGCCGGCACCGGTGCAGTGGTTCGCAGACAACCAGCCCGTCACCTCGATCGTCAACACCATCCAGGCGCTGTTCGCGCAGGAGCCGGTCGGGTCCGAGATCTGGGTCGCCCTCGCCTGGTGCGTCGGGATCCTCGTGGTCGCCTACGTGTTCGCGATCATCTCCTACCGGAAGAAGGTCAGCTGATCGACGCCAAGCGAGACGGAACGCTCCGACCGGGGACTT
>NZ_QOAY01000120.1:5768-24162 GCF_003314775.1 Microbacterium sp. H6
TCCCCGGCCGGGGCGTTTCGCCGCGCTCGGCGGCACCTTCGAATCGCGCGAACGGTTCTATCCGCGCCGTGAAAGGGACCATTCGCGCGATTCGAAACCGAACCCAGGGCCTCAGACCGTGCGGAGTGCCGCCGTGGGCGACAGGCGCGCGGCGCTGATCGCGGGGTAGAGCCCGGCGATCACGCCGACCACCAGCGCCACGACCGGGCCACCGAACAGCACGACCGCAGGGATCGTCACCGCCTGCCCCTGGATCGAGGCGTAGACGACGACCCCGAGCGCGCCGACCGCGGCTCCGGCGAGGCCCCCCAGCCCGCCGAGCACGATCGCCTCCGCCACGAACTGACCCGCGATCTGCCCCGAGCGCGCGCCGAGCGCACGTCGAAGACCGATCTCGCCGCGCCGCTCCAACACCGCCACCACCATGGTGTTCGCGATGCCGATCCCTCCGACCAGCAGAGCGATCGCCGCGAGTCCGACCGCGAGGCCGGACAGCGAGTCATCCGCGGTGTCCCGCGCACCGGCGAGGTCGCCGAGCCCGTTCACCTGCACATACGGGGACGAGGGGTTCGCTGCGCGGGCGATCGCATCGCGGACCTTCTCCCCCGTCGCACCGTCGGCCATGCGCACGTAGATCGCGGCGATCCTGCCGTCGCTCTTCTTCGCCACGTGCTCGGCCGCCCACCGGTCGCCGAGGAACGCACTCGCGTCGATGGATTCGGCGAGGCCCGCTGCGTCGAGGATCCCGATCACGGTGTACCACTGCTCGCCGATCCATACCCGCACGCCCGGCTCCGTGATGCCCATGCGCGCCGCAGCCGCCGCGCCCAGCACGGTCACCGGCAGCGAGCGATCCGTCTCGTCGAACCACGAGCCCTTCGCCACGGATCCCTCCACCGACGACAGGAAGTCGGGACTCGCCGCATAGGCGGTCAGTCCGTTGCCCTGACTCTTCGGCATGAGGTCGTTGCGGTACACCCCCGTGTCGTCCGGCACCTTCTCGAGCACCCCGATCCGTTCGACCCCGTCTACCCGCTCGATCATCCCGGCGGCCGTCTCCGGCAGCTCGACCGGCTTGTTGTCGGGCCCGTAGCCCGGCTGCACGACGATCATGTTCGCGCCGAGGGAGTCGAGTTCGGCCAGCAGCTGGGCCTGGTTCGAGGCGGCGATGCCCGTGATCGCGGTGAGCGCCGCGATGCCCACCGCCACGCCGAGCGCTGACAGCGCCGTGCGCATCTTGCGACTGCGGGGACCGATGAGTGCCGTGCGGATGCTGTCAGCGACACTGAGTCGCGGCATCCGCTCCCCTCTGCGTCTCATGCGGCGACCTCTTCCTTCACGCGCGAGCCGGTGTCGCTCACGATCCGGCCATCGTGGATGCCGACCTGCCGCTGCGTGCGCTCGGCGATGTGCGGATCGTGCGTGATGATCACGACGGCCGTGCCGGAATCGGCGATCGAGGTGAGCAGTTCGAGAATGCGATCGCCCGTCGTCGAGTCGAGCGCACCTGTCGGCTCATCGGCGAACAGCACCGACGGAGCGCCGACGATCGCCCTGGCTATCGCCACGCGCTGCTGCTCACCGCCGGACAGCTGACCGGGTCTGTGCTTCATGCGCGCGCCGAGGCCCACCCGCTCCAGCGCTGCGGCCGCCCGAGTGGAACGCTCCGCCGACGGCACGCCGGAGTAGAGCAGACCGAGCGCGACGTTGTCGAGCGCGCTCAGTGCGGGCAGGAGGAAGAACTGCTGGAACACGAAGCCGATGCGGCGAGCGCGCAGCACGGCACGCTCGCGTTCGGGCAGAGCCGCGGCGTCGGTCCCATCGATCAGCACGGTGCCGCTCGTGGGGTCGTCGAGGGTGCCCATGATCGAGAGCATCGTGCTCTTGCCCGATCCCGAGGCTCCGACCACGGCCACCAGCTCACCGCTCTCGATCGCGAGGCTCATGCCATGCAGCACGCGCAGCGGCGGGTTGCCCGGGTACTCCTTGATCACGTCGACGAGCTCGACCACCGTGTCCGGGCTCATTGCGCCACCACCACGGCATCGCCGGCGGCGAGTTCTCCGCCCGTGACCTGCACCTTGGTGTCGGCGATCAGTCCGACCTCGACGGCGACGCGTTCGACCTTTCCGCCCTTGCGCAGCACGTCGACCGCGTAGCCGCCGTCGGTCGTCGCCACCAGGGCTGTGACCGGCACGACCAGAGCATCCTTCACCTCCGACGTCGCGAACACGATCTTGACCGCGCGCAGCCCGATGCCCTCGGCGACGGCCGGGTCGTCGAACTCGACGTCTGCGGTGGGCGGAGTGGTCTCGCCCTCCTTCTCGGTCGGCTGCCCGCCGGGGTCGACGGCGGTCACGGTCGCCGGCGCCTCCGTCCCGTCCGGCAGGATCACGGTCACCTTCGTGGCGGGCAGGATCTCGCGCGCCTGTGCATCCGTCAGCTTGGCGACCACGCGCAGCGTCGTGCTCGTGTAACTGAGCGGACTCGACCCCGCCGGGTCTCCCAGCTTCGCCGTGACCGACTCCACCCGCACGGACGCGGCGCTGATCGCGACGATGTCACCCAGCTTCACGATGCCGTCCTGCGGCACCCCGAGCGACTTCTGCCAGGCCTTGACGTTGGTCTCGGTGACCGCGGTGAACTCGTCGTCGATCGTCATGTTCTTGCCGAATCCGAGATCGGCGAGCGCCTGCTCCAGTTGACGGACGTCGGGGCCCTTCTCGACGCCGACGCCGAGGTCGCGCCAGAACGGACGATCGCCGCGCATCGCGATCACCGGCTTCCCGTCGACCTCGTAGATCGCCTGGCCGACGCCGATCTGCTCCCCCGCCGCCGGCAGGCGGGTGATCGTGCCGGCACGGCCCGGCAGGGCGACCGACGCCCCGTAGCTCAGGGTTCCGTTGAGGCGCAGATCGGAGGTGAGCGTGGTGAGCTCCGCGTCGACCGTCACCGGCGCCTTCTCCTCATCCGGTGACTCGGCCACCGAGCTCCAGGGCTGCAGCACGGCCACGGTCACGGCGGCCGCCACGAGCAGCACTCCGACCGGGACGAGCACCTTGGTCAGCCGGCGGCTCATTCGTCGTCCTTCGACGGAAGGACGGTGGCGGCGGAGACCATGCCCTCGAAGTACTCGCTCATCACCGCGAACCAGTCGAAGTCGACGGCTTCGATGCTCTCCTGTGTGAACATCGGGGGCATGTCGCCCGTGGTGTCCGCGCAGGCTTCGAGAAGCGTGCGCGCCTCGTCTTCACTGATCCCCTTCGGCAGGGTGAGCATGCCGTCAGCATCGGGGTCGGCGAAGTCGGCGAAGCCGTTCTTTCTGGCGCAGGAGGCGAAGGCGAGACCGGACTCGATGATCTCCTCCGGCGAGATCATCTGCGTCTGCGCTCCGGAGTCCGAGATGTCGGGCTTCGGCTGCGTGAACTCGGGGACCTTCTCTTCACAGGTCTCCCACGCGGCGCGCTGCCCGCCCTCCTCCGGGTAGCCCGATGCCGCAGTCGATGCGAGCCACGTACCGTCGTCGTCCGAGAAGACCATCGTCATGGCGAGGTCCTCGTCGTCGCCCGAGCCCGCTTCGACCGACATCATGCCGCCCGTCGAGGTGCCGCTCGCGGGACCGTCGGGCATCAGCATCCCCACCTGTCCCCCCTCGACGATCTTCGCGGTCTGCCCCTCCTCGGTGAGGCAGGTCACGAACCGGGCGGCCGCCGCATCGTTGGCCCCGTCCTTCGCCTTGTCGTCTCCCGATGGTGCGCTGCACGCGGCGAGCGTGAAGAGTGCGAAGACAGCGGGGATCGCCGCCCACGATCGGACTGCTCTCGAATCGAACATGAGGTTCCCTTTCTCGCGGTCGCAGCTCATCCGCGACGTGCGGTCAGTTCTACGGAGGCGGTGGTTTGCTGTCGGTATGACGGCGCCTAACCGGAAACTAACCGCGGCACACGCACCCTCGGATGACGGAGGTGCCATGCGACTGCTGCTGGTGGAAGACGAGGCCGACCTGGCCGACACGCTCGCCGACGGCCTGCGCCGCGAGGGCTACCTGGTGGAGGTCGCCCGCGACGGAGCCGCAGCCCTGACCTCCGCGGCCTCGAACGACGTCGACGTGATCGTGCTCGACCGCGACCTGCCGGTGCTGAGCGGCGACGCGGTGTGCCGCACTCTGGTCGCGCAGGAGTATCCGGCACGCATCCTGATGCTCACGGCCGCAGGGACCCTGAACGACCGTGTCGAGGGCCTCGACCTCGGCGCCGACGACTACCTCGCCAAGCCGTTCGCGTACGTGGAGCTGCTGGCCCGCATCCGAGCGCTCGGCCGTCGTGGCGGATCTGCGCGCACGAGTGCCGTGCAGGAGTTCGCCGGAGTGCGCCTCGACAGCGCTCGACGCATCGTGGAGCGCGACGGCAGCCCGATCCGGCTGACGCTCAAGGAATTCGGGGTGCTCGAGACGCTTCTCGCCGCGGAGGGCGGCTACGTCAGCGCGGACGACCTCCTCGACGAGGTGTGGGACGAACCACAGGAGCGCACACGCGGTGTGGTCAAGATCGTGGTGCACACGCTCCGACGCAAACTCGGCTCGCCCGAGGTGATCCACTCCGCGGCAGGACACGGCTATCGAGTGGGGACGACCGCATGAGACGTATGAGCTTCCGCACCCGACTGGTGATCATCATCACCGCGGTCTTCATCGCGGCCGGTGCCGCCCTGCTCACCGTGCAGTACCTCGTGGTGCAACAGCTGTTCTCCACGGCCATCACCACCACCGAGGCCAGTTGCCTCCCGATGGCGGCGGTCCTGCAGGTCGGCGAGGGGTCGAGCGCGACCGATGGACCCGACGTCAGCGAGGTGACTCCGCTCCCCGACAGCAGCAGCGTCCTCTGGGGCCAGGCCAGCACCGGCTGCGGGTACTACGTCGGATCCATCGACGCGCAGCTCGCGGTGCCGTCCCAGACCCTGACCTTCGACGCCGTGGAAGGCGCGGTGCTGCAGCAGTCGAGCTTCCTCGCCGACGAGGTGGGCAACGGGCTGCTGCTGTGGTCGGTGGTCGTGCTCGTGGCCTTCACCGGGGTGGCCGCCGCGATCGCGTTCTGGCTCGCGCGCCGCTCGCTGGACCGCATCGGAGAGGTCACGGCCGCCGCGCGCGACATCTCCGAACGCGACCTCGGCCGACGCCTCGCTCTGCCGGGGCCCGACGACGAGATCAAGGAGCTGGGCGACACGATCGACGGGATGCTCGACCGGCTGCAGTCGGCGTTCACCGCCCAGGACCGCTTCGTGGCGAACGCCTCGCACGAACTGCGCACCCCGCTGACGACGACGCGCACTGCGCTGGAGATCCCCCTCGAACAGGGAGCGGTGCCGGCGGACCTGCAGGCCAACATGCAGCGGGCACTGCGGGCGACCGAGCAGAGTGAGCGGCTCATCACGGCGCTGCTCGCCCTCGCGCGTGCCCGCACCGGCCTGGAAGAGGTCGAACCGGTGGAGCTGCGCACGCTCATCGAAGACCAGGTCGACGACCTCGACGCCCAGGAGATCGAGGTGCACACGAACCTGCGCGACCTCACGGTCGAGGGCGATGCGGTGCTGCTGGCCAGGGCCGTGCGCAACCTGCTCGAGAACGGCATCCGCCACAACGTGCCCGGCGGTGAGCTGTGGGTGCGCTCCCGACGGGAACGCGGACGAGCCGTCATCGAGATCGAGAACACCGGGGCGCAGATCACCCCTGCCACCGTGCAGCTGCTCACCGAGCCGTTCTACCGCGGCGATGCGAGTCGCACCTCGGCCGGCCCGGACGGCACCGGGCTGGGACTCGCGATCGTGCAGAGCATCGCCAAGACCCATGGCGGCGAGGTGCGCCTGCGCGCCCGTAAAGGCGGCGGCCTGATCGCCGCGATCGTCCTCCCGCTCTGACCCGGCCTACTTCCGGTCGCCCCGACCGACGACCTCCATGCGCTGCGTAAACGTCATCCGGTCCTGCACGACCCGCTCCGGGTCCCACCCCGGACCGGGGGTCGAGGCGATGAGGAGCTGCGAGTACGGGTGCTGCGGGCTTCGCAGCACCTGGCCGGTCTCTCCGTGTTCGACGACCGTGCCGCGGAACAGCACGAGCACGCGGGAGCAGAGCTCGCCGATGACGGCGAGGTCGTGACTGACGAACAGATAGCTCACCCCCGACTCCCGCTGGATCTCGGCGAGGAGTTC
Organism: Microbacterium sp. H6; assembly: GCF_003314775.1. Classification (NCBI taxonomy): domain Bacteria; kingdom Bacillati; phylum Actinomycetota; class Actinomycetes; order Micrococcales; family Microbacteriaceae; genus Microbacterium; species Microbacterium sp. H6. The sequence goes on from NZ_QOAY01000120.1 coordinate 11,973, forward strand.
GAGCACCTGCGCCTGCACGGAGACATCGAGTGCGGACACCGCCTCGTCGAGCACGACGAGACGGGGAGACACCGCCAGGGCGCGCGCGATCGCGACGCGCTGTCGCTGACCGCCCGACAGCTCATGGGGCTTCGCGTCAGCGTGCCGCTCGGTGAGCCGCACGCGATCCAGCAGTTCGCCGATCGTGCGGTCGGGGTGCGACCCCGTGCCCTGCTCCCGCAGCCTCAGGGTTCGCCGCAGCGCCTCGCGCACGGTCAGCCGTCGATCGAGCGACCCGTTCGGATCCTGGAACACCATCTGCACCGCACGAGCCCTCGCAAGACGCTCGGCTCTGCCGCGCGGTCGACTGAGGCGGTCGACGCCGTCGATCACCGCGGACCCCGCGTCGGCGCGTTCCAGACCCACGAGGATCCGAGCGATCGTCGATTTGCCCGAGCCCGACTCACCGACGAGGCCGAGCGCCTCACCCGACTCGATGGCGAAGCTCACGTTGTTCACCGCGACGACGCGCTCGGATCCCGGACCCATCCGAAAGGCCCGATACAGCTCGGAGACCTCCACCAGACTCATGACGCCTCCTTCGTGTCGAGTACAGGGGCCGCGGCGATCAGCGAGAGCGTGTACGGATGAACCGCGTCCGCGAAGAGCCCCGGCTTCGTGAGCGTCTCGACGATCTCGCCCTGGCGCAGGACATGGATCCGATCGCAGATCGCCCCGGCCAGAGCCAGGTCGTGGGTGATGAAGAGCATGCCGAGACCACGGTCGCGGATCTGCCGTTGGAAGATCGCGATGATCTCGGCCTGCGTCGTCACGTCGAGCGCACTCGTCGCCTCATCGGCGAGCAGGAGCGCGGGATCGGTGCTCAATGCGGAAGCGATGACCACGCGCTGGAGCATGCCGCCCGAGAGCTCATGCGGGTACTGTCGCATTCGCCGCTCCGGGTGGGTGAGTCCCACCGCGGCGAGGAGCTGGACGATATGCGCCTCGGCGCGGCCCCGTCGCCAGCCGTGCACGCGGACGAGTCGTTCGGCGAGTGAATCCCCGATGCGACGCACGGGGTTGAGCGCGGAACGCGGATCCTGCTGCACCAGCGAGACGGATTCGGAGCGCACGCGCCGCCGGGTCTTCTCATCGGCCGCCACCATCTGGGTCCCGTCGACGCGGATGCTCCCCGCGATCGTCGCCTCATCGCCGTAGAGGGCGAGGGCCGCGCGCGCCGTCGTCGACTTGCCCGAGCCCGACTCCCCGACGAGCCCGACGAGCTCGCCGCGGTCCACCACGAGGCTGACGCCGGTGAGGATCCGAACCGCGTCGTCGCCTTCGCCGAACGCCAGATCAAGGTCCTGTATGTCGAGGAGCATCATTCATCCCTTCGCAAGCAGTCGGTCGGCCACGCGCACCCCGGCGACGTTCACCGCGATGACGACGATGGCGATGGCGGCACCGGGGACGAGCGTGGGAAGGAACTCCCCCTGGATGATTCCGGGTTGCCCCTCCTGGACCATCAGGCCCCACTCCGAGCTCGGAGGCTGCGCCCCGAACCCGAGAAAGCTGAGCGTCGCGAGACTCATGAGGGCTTCGCCGAAGAGGACGACGAGATACCCGACGAGCGGAGGGAGCAGATTCGGGATGACTCCGCGCACGCAGATCGTCAGGCCGCCGAGCCCCTGAACCCGGTACGCGTCGATGTAGGGCCGCGTCATCTCGCTCAGAGCCAGGCTGCGCGTGTACTTCGCGATGACCGGCGCGTATGCGAGCGCGAGCGCCACGATCGCCGTGGCCGGTCCCTTGCCGAACACGGCGATGACGAGCACGACGAAGAGCAGTCCGGGGAACGCGAACATGACGTCGGTCACGCGGGCCAGGACCGTATCGATCCATCCGCCTCGCCACGCCGCCAGGACACCGATCGCCACCCCGAGCACGGTGGCGAGCGCGAGCAGCACGACCGGTCCGACGAGTGTCTCACCCGCTCCGATGAGAAGCCGGGAGAAGAGGTCGCGCCCGAGCTGGTCCGTGCCGAGCAGGTGCTGTGCGCTCGGCCCTTCCCAGATCGCTCCGAAGTCGACGCTGTCGGCCTCGTAGGGGGCGAGGAGCGGGGCGAAAGCTGCCGCGACCGCGATGAGCGCGAGGAGGCCGCAGGAGATCCAGAACCCGACGTCGGATCCGGAGCGCCGACGGCGGCGCACCCGTGGGAGGAGCACGGAGGTCATGCGGACACCGTCCTTCGTCGGATACGGGGGTCGAGCACGGGAAGGAGCAGATCGACGATCGTCGTGACGATCATGTAGGCGACGACCATGAACAGGAGCACCGCCTGCACCACCGGGAAGTCGTGCGTGTTGATCGCGTCGACGAGGAGCGAGCCGACGCCGGAGATCCCGAACACCGTCTCGACCGCGACCGTTCCGGCGATCATGCTCGCGATGACGAGCGCGACCATGGTGATGATGGGGCCCCAGGCCCCGCGCAGGACATGATCGCGCACGATGTACCGCTCGCGGAGACCCGAGGCTCGGGCGGCCTCGACGTGTTCCGAGGAGAACTGCTCGATCATGGACTGTCGTGTCACGCGGCTCACGATGGCGAGCGCGGTGATGGCGAGGGTGAGCGCCGGGAGCGTGAGCGCATACAGACGATCGAGTCCAGCGGAACCCGCACCTGCCACGGGGAACCATCGCAGTTCCACGGCAAAGAACGCGACGAAGGCGATTCCGAGCACGAAGGAGGGGATGCTCGCTGCGAGAGTCGTGAATCCGATGATGGCGGTATCGGCCGCCTTTCCTCGGCGCACGGCCGCGACGATGCCGAGGCCGATGCCGACGACCGTGAGCACGACGGCCGCGTAGGCGACGAGCGACAGGGTGATGGGCACCCTCGCCGCCAGGAGCGCGCTCACGGGCTGGTGGTACTGGAACGACTGTCCGAAGTCGCCGGTGAGGACTCCGGAGGCCCAGTGCCAGTACTGGACGAGCATCGGCTCGTCCAGGTGGTACTGGGCCCGGACGCTCGCGATCCGCTCCGGCGTCAGGTTCTCGGGGTTGCCGATGAGGAACGTGACCGGGTCACCCGGCGCTGCGTACATCGCAGCGAAGATGATGAAGGAGGCGATCACCAGCGTGAAGACCATGCCGGCGAGCTTGCGGAGCGCGAATGGCATCGTGACTACCCCTTCGCGCTGCCGAGATCGACGGCCCACGGGTAGTAGATGAACGCTGCAGAGGCGGGGACACCCGTGACCGCCTTCGACATGATGAGCGTCGACGGCGTCGCGACGACCGGGATCCACACCGCGTGCTCCACCCAGCGCTTCTGCAGCTCTGTCGTGATCTCGGCGCGCTCGACGTCATCCGTCGCGGCGTAGCCCTCGTCGACGAGCGCATCGTATTCCGGGTCGGAGAAGACGCCGAAGTTCACGCTCGCATCGGACGCGCCGTTCTTGTAGAAGCCGAGGGGGTCGTTCTTCGAGATGTAGTACTCGTCGGGCCACAGATCGGCCTGGCCTCGGAGGTCGGGGTCGGAGTAGAAGTCGCCGTACTGCACCTGCGGGATCACGGTGATCTCCGCCTCGAGCCCGATCGATTGCGCCGCGGCGACCAGCGCATTCGCGATCACGTTGTGCGTCGAGGAGCCGTTCGAGGCGACGACGATCGGGGCGGAAGGGGCGCCGGCCTCGGCGATCAGGTCCTCGGCCGCCGCGAGATCGGCCTCGCTCGGCTTCGCGGGCGCGCCCTCGAGAGCGTCGTAGGCCTGCTCGAAGGTGTCGGCCTCGTATCCCCAGGCTCCCGAACCGACGGGTGTCTTCCACGGCTGGGCGAGACCGCCGAAGGCAGCCGTGGCGACGCCGGTCCGGTCGAGGGCGAGCGAGAGGGCCTGCCGGATGCGCTCATCCGTCAGTGCGCCGCGATCGGTCGTCTCGAGCACCCACGCGTTCGTCGACGGGCCTTGATAGACGGACACGTCCGCGCTCCCGATGAAACTCCGCGCGGCGCCGGCGTTCTCGAGGAACGACCCCTGGGCCTCGCCCGTCGTGACCGAGTTGGCTATCGCGGTCTCGTCGGCCCATCGGAAGACGACCTCGTCCGTGAGGGCATCGACGTCGGAGTTCCAGTACTCGGGGAACCTGGTGATGGTGAGCTGCGACCCCGCGTCCCACGACGTCACCTGGTACGGCCCGCTGCACGCGGAGGCGGAGCCGGGGCTGCCGAAGTCCTCCCCTTCGGCTTCGATGACGCGCGGGTTCCAGACGATACCGCCGTCGCCCGCCATCGCCTGGAGCAGAATCGCATCCGGCTGCGATGTCGTGACAGTGATCTGGTCGGTGCCGGTCTGCTCGATCGAGACCACGTTCCGGTACTCGTCGGATTCGGCGGCACCGTCCTCGGAGTGGCGCTGCATGCTCCACACGACGTCCGCCGTGCTCACGGGGCTGCCGTCGTGGAACAGCGCCCCCTGCCTGATGGTGAAGACGAGATGGGTGTCGTCGGTCCACTCGGCGTCCGATGCCAGCCCGGGACCGAGGGTCAGGTCGGGCTGCACCTGCATGAGCCGGTCGCAGACGTTCGCGAGAACCGTGTCGTCGGCGGTGGTGGCATCGATGTCGGCATCGAGTGTCGTCGGCTCGCCGCCGAGCATCCACGTCACGCTCTCGAGCGGGCCGGAGGCGGCGGGTGTCGTCGCACCGAAAGGCACGTCGAGGGCGGCGTCGCCGTCTTCGCCCTTCGACCCCGAACTGCAGCCGGCGAGCACGAATGCCGAGGCGGCGAGCACGCCGATCGTCACGGTGATGGGGTGATGCTGCTTCTTCATTGAACGCTATCTCCTCGGGTTCTCAATCTGTCGGTCAGGGGGAGGGGAGTTCGTCGTGCGGGCCGTCGTAGAGATTCCAGGGCAGCACCTCGTACTCGGTTTCGCAGGGGAATCCGTTCGCGACGCGGTATTCGCCGGTGGTGAGGTCGACACAGCTCGAGAGGAGCGTCGACCACTGCTTCACCGAGGGGGAGTCGGGATGCGGATGTGTGCAGACGCCCTCGGGGAAGCCGAGGTGATCCGACATCGCCTCACGCACGAGCGCGTAGCTGTGTTCGGGGTTCTCCGCACGAGCGACCGCCGCCAGCCCGGCCTGGACACGCGGCAGACGAAGCAGCGAATCCGCTGCCACCGGAAGGTAGGACCCGGCGAGCTGCGGCGGCACGGAAGCCTGGAAGTGGTTGGTGTGCGCGATCACGCCGCGTTCGGGATAGATCCAGTCCACGCCGCTCGGCGTGGTCTCGAGGTCGATGCCGAATCCGCTGCGGTCGGCGAGGAGCGCATTGCTCGCGATATGGGGACGGGTCTTGACCAGCATCCTGAGCGCGCTCGCGATATCGCCCTGATCGAGCACGAGCCGGCGGATCAGGGTCTGCGGCACGCCGACCGCCGCCCCGAAGCTCCCCCCGAGGCCGTTGGCGTTCAGCGAGATACCGGCGGAGTTGGCACCGTGGCGTCCCACCTGCCCGGCTTCCACTTGCATGATCACCGTGGGAAGCGGATCCTGCACGACGCGGACGATGAGGGTCGTTCCCGCGGTGCGCGTGCGCCAGTCCCAGTTCTGCCCGACGAGCGTGTGCCCGGTGCCGCTGCCCTCACCTGTCAGGAAGAACGACGTGCAGCCGTCGACGGCGTCGTCGCGCTCGTCGTCGGCGGCACGGGCCGCGGTCCTCGTGACTCGCGACGGTCCCTGGTGGTCGTAGACGAACTCGCCGCGCACGTTCAGCGTGACGATCTCGGCGAAGGCGACACCCGCCCCCTCCGCGATCCCCCGCATCTCCTCGACGAGGTGCGGCGCGATCTGCTCGCTGATCGGAACCCATCGCGAGACGGAATCCGTGATCCCGGCCCAGCTCATGCCGGTCTGTTGGGTCAGCGCTTCCGTGTAGTACTCGATCGAGCCGGCGATGAGGTCGGCGGCGGCCTCGCCGTATCGGCGCCCGCGCTCGCGGGGCGCCCCACTGATCTCGATGGTGCGGATCGGTGTCATGGCCGCCATATGACCTCCCTGTCAGGTGCGCCTGTTGCGCAATGAGGTTGCACCCGGGATGATTGAATCATCCGTTACGGATGATGCGCCTCTCGAACAGAATGATACAGCAATGGAACCGTTTGTAACAAGCGATACAGAGAACCCTGCGCTCTCCGGCCTCCGCGCGCGCATCGCCAGGACGTGGAACGACCTCTCGAAATCCGAACGTGCCGTCTGTCGCGTGCTCTCATCGACGTCAACTGAGCACATCCTCTATGCGAGCGCCGCCGAACTGGGCACCCAGAGCGGCACCTCGAACGCCTCCGTCGTGCGCACCCTGCAGAAGCTCGGATACTCGGGGCTCTCACATCTGAAGCAGGAGGTGGCCGCTCCGTTCTCGAGCAGCGTCTCGCCCGAGGTGCGCCTCAAGACCCGCATCGAGCACATCGGCCAGGACCTCGCCCGCATCCAGCAGGAGACCTGGGATGAGGCGGCGTCGCTCATCGAACTCGCACGCAGCTCGAACGACGACGCTGCGTATTCCGCCGCCATCACGCTGCTCATGCGCGCCGAGAGCATCTACTGCTACGGCCTCGGCGCCTCCGGGACCGCCGCTGACAACCTCGCACTGCGCCTACGACGGACGGGACTCTCCACTCGGCGGCTCAGCACCGACGGATTCCGTCTCGCAGACGAGGTCCTGAACCTCGAGGCGAAGGACGTCCTCGTCATCTTCGCGCCTGGACGGGTCACCCGCGACATCGATGTACTCCTGGACCACGCACAGTTGATGGGCGCCGGCGTCATCCTCGTGACCGACGAGCTCCACGAGAGGCTCTCCTCCCGTGTCGACGCGATCCTGACCGCACCCCACACCCCCACAGGACTGACCTCCGAGAGCCTCTCGGCGATCCTCATCTCAGACGTACTGGTCCAGGGCATCTCCGCTGTCGCGCCCGATGCGGCATTGCGCTCTTCGCAGCTGCTCAACGACGTTCGGGCACGACTGGGTTACTGACCCCCCGGCCCCTGCCCCCTCACACGGCTCCGGTCATACGTCAGTTCTGCATGGCGATCTGCTGCCCTTCGACGAGCGGGTAGGCGACCAACTCGGAGCCATCGAGGTCCTCACGGTGCATGTCGACCCCGGTGATCTGGCTGTTCTCATAGGTCGTGTAGTAGTAGATCCCCTTGTCGGCGTTGCAGCATGACGAGTAGATGGTGATCTCGTACTTCTCCTCGTCGCCCACTTGCACGCATCCGCGCTGCTGGGCGACGGAGCCGAGGATCTGGAAGAACTGGCTGATCGACTCCGACTCGGAGCTCCCCGAAACGGAGTTCATCCGCGTGAACACCGCCTTCACGAATCGTGATGACGACGACAGGTCCCCGGGGAGACCCATCCCGCCCATCCCCCGGCTGTAGGTATCCAGAGGCACGTCAGGGGCGAACGTGTTCTGCGGCTGCCGGGTCGACAGATGCATGTAGTCGTTCAGCCGGAAGCTCTGGATGTCGAACGTGGGATTGTTGGTGAGAACGCCCCAGGGATTGTCGTACACCTTCAGGCCGTCATGGACGCTCTCCACCGTGATCGAGGCCGCACCGTCCGAGATGATCCAGTGCAGCGGCGACAGCGGGAACTGCGCGCTGAACGAGATGTCGGCGAGGTTCACGGTCTCCAGCGCTTCCTTCACCTGCGCCACGGAGTCGAACTGCCCCAAGACCCACGGGATGAACTCGAAGGGGGTGACGTTGGTCGCCTCGGAATCCTCCGCCGGGTAGTACGCGTTGTCGGGGAAGTTGAGCCCGGCCATACCGAGCCCCTTCTCATTGACCGCGTCGTAGTACAGCGGGTACCCGTCCGAGATCGTCGCGATGCCGATGATCGCGTGATGCGTAGGCATGGACGCGAGTCGGCGGAACGGGAACGAGAAGTTCCTCGGCGTGATGGTGACCGTCTCGTTGTACGAGAACTCGAGATCGAGATTTCTCCCGAAGTAGTGGTCGACGGTGGTGAAGCTCAGTCCTGTGCACATCGTTCCCTCTCCGTTCCGGGGCCCGGTCGGGTCCTCGAACGGCCATGGTCGCACTCGTGGTCGCCCAGCGTAAGGGGGGTGACGCAAGCGCGAAGGAGGGCCTCCCGGCGCGGGAGACCCTCCTTCGTGAAGCGGGAGCGGTGTCAGCTGGTGACGGTCCAGTCGAACTGGTCACCGTACTGCTTCAGCCACTCGTCGACCGCGTCGGCTTCCTTGCCCTCGCCGTACTCGTTGACCACGAGGTCTTCGAGCGCACCGTACTGCTCGTCGTCGAGCTTGATCTTCTCGATCAGCTCGGCGGCCTCGGGGAACTCCTCGGCGAAGCCGTCGGTGCCCAGGAAGTGCAGGCCCTCGGCCTTGCCCATCGCACCCTTCGGGTCCTCGAGGTCCTTCACGGGGAAGGCGTCGTTGGCCCAGAACGGACGCCACAGCGTCACGACGATGTCCTCCTGCTTGTCGGTCGCGGTCTTCAGCTCGGTGAGCATCGCCGCGGTCGACGAGGTGACGAGCTCGTACTCGCCGTCGAGACCGTACTCGGGCATCATCTTCTGCGTCTGGGCGGTGAGGCCCGCGCCCGGCTCGATGCCGTAGATCTTGCCGTCGAACTCGCCGCCCTTGCCCACGAGGTCTTCGATCGAGTTCAGCTCGGAGTACTCCGGAACCGCGAGGGTGAGCTTGGCGTTCTCGTAGTACTTGCCGAGGTCTTCGATGTCGTCACCGTACTTCTCCATGTAGGAGGCGTGGGTGAGTTCCGGCCACGCCGAAGGATAGATGTCGACGTCGCCCTGGGCGAGCCCGGTGTAGAGCGGGCCTGCCTCGGTGAGCGTCTTCATCTCGACCGTGTAGCCGATCTTCTCGAGCTGGTCCTGCAGCAGGTAGGCGGTGCTCAGCCCATCGGTCCACGAGGGCAGGAAGCCCAGCGTGATGGTGCCCTTGTCGTCGCCGCTGCCGTCGCCGCCGCCCGTGCCACCGGCGCCGTCGCTGCTGCAGCCCGCGAGGGTGAGCGCGGCTGCGGCGCCGAGTGCGGTGATTGCGAGGATCTTCTTCTTCATGTGATTTCTCTCTCTTGCGTTCCGTATGGGTGTTGTTCCGTAGGGGTGGAGCTTTCAGCGCACTCCGCCGCCGACGGCGTTGCGTCGCGGCGCGACCTCGGCGCGTTCCGCCGCAGCTGCGGCGTCCTGCTGCTCCGAGACCTCAGGAGTAGGAGCGGATGCTGTTCCGCCACCGTTTCCGCGCGGGGTGCGACGCCGTGCGAGCATGCCGAGCAGCGACGAGCGGTTCTCGCCCGGAGCTCCCAGCGCCGCGGTGACCCGGTCGAGGAAGACCGCGATCAACACGACACCGAGGCCGGCCTCGACGCCCTTGGGGATGTTGATGGTCGAGATCGCCTCGACCACCATCTTCCCGAGGCCGTCCGCCCCCGCCATTCCGGCGATGACCGCCATCGACAGGGCGAGCATGATGACCTGGTTGACGCCGGCCATGATGGTCGGCATCGCGAGCGGAAGCTGGATGCCGCGGAGGATCTGGCCCGGCTTCGCGCCGAACGCCTGACCGGCCTCGACGGTCTCGGAGTCGACACCGCGGATGCCCAGCTCGGTCAGACGCACACCTGGGGGCAGGGCGAAGATCACAGTCGCCACGAGGCCGGGCACCACGCCGATGCCGAAGAACACGATCGCCGGGATCAGGTACACGAAGGCCGGCATGGTCTGCATGAAGTCGAGCACGGGCTTGAGCACGGCGCGGACGGTGGCGTTGCGCGCCGACCAGATGCCCAGCGGCACGGCGATCAGCACCGCGATGATGGCGGCGACGAGCACGAGCGCCAGGGTCTGCATCGCGGGAACCCACAGGTCCATCCCGACGATCAGTCCGAACGACACGACCGTGCCGATCGCGAGCTGCCACGAGCGCACGACCCAGGCGATGAGCGCGGCGATCACGATGATGACCACGAAGTTCGGGGCGAGCAGGATGCTCGTGAGGCCGTCGACGAGGAAGCTCATCACGAACGAGATCACGTCGAGCAGACCGTCGAGGTTGTCCTTGACCCAGTCGACGACGGACTCGATCCAGGTTCCCACGGGGATGCGGAAGCCATCCATCAGCGCACCTCCTCCGTCTCGACCTGGGCTCCTGAGCTTGTCGAGGGGCCCGGGTCGGCGGTCCACCCGTCATCGAGCACCGCATCGATCTCGGCCTGCGGCATCGGCATCAGCGGAAGCGTGATCTCCTCGGTCGCGCCGGGCCCGGGGCCGAGGGCGGCGAGCAGCGTCACTCGCGGGATCACCCCGACCAGACGGCCTTCGGCATCCGTGACCGCGAGCGGCAGGGGAGACTCGACGGCCGGCACGAACAGGTTCATGAGCACGTCGTCCTCGCGCACGCTCTGCAGCACGGGCTTGATGATCGAGTCGAGCGTGGTCGCACCGTTGCGCACGAGCTTCACCGCGTCACGGTCGGTGACGACACCGATGAGCTGCCGGTCCTTGCCGACCACGTACGTGGCCGACATGTAGGCGTCGCGCATCTGACGCAGGGCGGTGCGGGGTCCCGCGGTGTGCGGCACGACGGGGCGCGGGCGCTCCATCACGTTGGCCGCGGTGAGCACGCGGGCACGGTCGACGTCCTGCACGAACTGCTCGACGTAGTCGTTGGCCGGGTCCATCAGGATGTCTTCGGGTGTGCCGATCTGCACGATGCGGCCGTCCCGCATCACGGCGATGCGGTCACCGAGGAACATGGCCTCGTTCAGGTCGTGCGTGATGAACACGATGGTCTTCTGGAGCTTCTGCTGCAGTTCGAGCAGCTGCTCCTGCATCTCGCGCCGGATCAGAGGGTCGAGGGCGCTGAACGCCTCGTCCATCAGCAGGATGTCGCTGTCGGCGGCGAGCGCACGGGCGATGCCGACGCGCTGCTGCATGCCACCCGAGAGCTCGGACGGGAGCTTCTCACCCTGGCCCTCGAGCCCGACCAGCGAGAGGATCTCCTCCGCCTTCGCCAGGCGCTCGGCCTTCGGGGTGCCCTTGAGCTCCAGCGGGTACGCGACGTTCGCGGCGACCGTACGGTGCGGCAGCAAAGCGAAGTGCTGGAACACCATCGAGATGCGGTCACGACGGATCGCGCGAAGTCGCGACGACGGAATGCCGGTGATGGGATCGCCGTTCACGGTGACGGTGCCGTCGGTGACGTCATGCAGCCCGTTGAGCATGCGGATGATGGTGGACTTGCCGGATCCCGACAGGCCCATGATGACGAAGATCTCCCCGCGGTTCACGGAGAAGCTGGCGTCGATGACCGCGGCGGTGCCGGCATCCGCGACGGCGGTTCGGCTCTCACCGGCCTTCAGTCGACGGACGGCGGCGTTCGGATTCTTACCGAAAACCTTGTACAGATTGCGCGCTTCGAGAGCGATTTCGGACACGTTTCCCCTGCGGCTCGCCTTCGGGTGGCTGAGCCTGCTTCGGTTACGCCCGGGTGATCCCCTCAAGGCCGTTCGACATGTCTGCTGTGGCGGCACGGACGGCGGATTTCGGATCCACCGCGATAGAGCATCGACCGTACGTCCACGCCTCTTCGCAGCACAGCTCATCGAAAGAAGGACGTGGTCGCGGACTGGTCTTCGGGCCGTCAGGCCCACAGACCAACGTAACGAAATGGCCGATCAGGGGCAAATCCCGGTCGCGCGGGGTGGCCTCGTTTCGGTGGCTGACCGGGGGATTGCACGGGTATTCAACAATCCCTCCCGCGGTGGTTCCGCGGTCAGGAATCCGAGGTCTGCGCGCTCCGGATGCTGCGTGTGACGGTGAATTTCGGGGTGCGTTCGACCTGCTCGGTCGACCCCACCAGCCGGGTGAGTTCAGGGCGATAGGCGAGGGAGGAGTTGTACACCGTGAAGAGTTCTCCGTCGGGCCGGAGCACACGCGCCGCGGCCTCGAACAGCCGCGTCGCCGCTCCCGTGTGCACGCTCGCGCCGAGGTGGAACGGCGGGTTCAGGAGCACCACGTCGAAGGAGGCATCGGGACGCGCGGAGCCGGCGTCGTCGTGGGTGACCGTGACCCTGTCGGCGACTCCGTTCGCAGCCGCCGTCGCGCGGGCGGATGCCACTGCAGCGGCAGACCGGTCGGTGGCCGTCACCTGCGCTTCGGGG
>NZ_QOAY01000216.1:0-1041 GCF_003314775.1 Microbacterium sp. H6
CGAGAATCGTGCGGAAGCCGGCGCGCAGCAGGGCGTGGTCGTCGACGAGCAGCACGCGGATCGGATCGTTCATCGGCTCGCACCCGTCCCGGTCGCCGCGGCGAAGGGTACGCGGGCGCGCACGCGCAGGCCCCCGAACGGCCGGGGGGTCACCTCGAGCGTGCCACCAGAGGCCGTGGCGCGCTCGCGCATGCCCAGTTGGCCGAGTCCTGGCCGCAACTGCGCCACCGGTCGTCCCGTGTTCACGATCTCGACCTCGACGCCGTCGTCGTCGTAGCGCACGCGGACGTCGGCGGTCGCGTCGGGTCCGGCGTGACGGCGGGCGTTCGTCAGCGATTCCTGCGCGATGCGGTACAGATTCACGGCGACGACCGAGGGAACGGGCGCGGGCTCGCCGATCACCGTGTACGCGGTAGGCAGTCCCGCCTCGGTCGAGGCCTCGGTGAGTTCTGCGATGTCGTCGAGAGCCAGGGTCGAGGCGCCGTCGGTCGGCTCTCCTCCCGGGGTCCGCAGAGTCTCCAGCAGTTGGCGCAGCTCGTGGATGGCGTCGCGCGCCGACCCCTCGATGCCCGTGAGGATGCGAGAGGCCTCCTCCGGATCCCGCTCCAGCACCAGGCGCGCGGCCCCGGCCTGCACGCCCATGACGGACACGTGATGGGCGACGACATCGTGCAGCTCTCTGGCGATGCGCACCCGGTCGAGCGCGACGGCCTGGGCCGCGGTGACCTCGCGTTCGCGCTCGAGCTCGGCCGTCCGCTGCTCGAGCACGGCCAGCTGTGCCGCCGCTGCCCACGAGCGCTCGCCGAAGTAGTAGGCGCCGCCGAAGTAGAGCACGTTCAGCAGCAGTTGGATGAGCATGAAGGCCACGTAGGGCGACATGGCTCCGGCGATCACATCCGCCTTGTCCGCCTCGCGGATCGCGTCGCGGTACATGGTGATCAGCAGCCACACGAACATGCTGACGATGATCCCGACGCGCACGATGAGCGCACGCCGGCGGTTGTTCATCCAGGCGCCGACCGTGTAGATCGCGATGAACAT
>NZ_QOAY01000216.1:1061-9199 GCF_003314775.1 Microbacterium sp. H6
GATGTTGCCGACGTAGATCTCGGGGATGCGGATCGTCACCGCGGTGAAGTAGGCGGCCACCACGATGACGGCGACGGTGCCTGGCCAGCGCCGGCGCACGGCCAGGGGAGCGGTGACGACCACCGCGTACACGAGGGCGGTCCACAGCGGCGCCTGTTCGTCGCCGTACATCTCCGCGATCGAGGAGAGCGCTGCGCTCAGCACGGCACCGACGAACAGCACGGTGGCGAGCACGAGATCGCTGCGCCGTTCGCGCTCGGTCGGCGTGCGGACGAACGGGGCGGCGGACATCCCTCCACCGTAGGGCGGGCCGTGGCGGAGCCGCATCCCCCGTGTGGGGGATCGTTCCGAACTTGCTATTGACAAGCATGATTGCTTTTAACAAGCTTGTCCTCAACGAGCTCACCGACCGATGAGCTCACACCTCCGGAGGAGCCATCATGACCAAGGTGTTCGTCAGCCTGCCCACCACCGACCTCGAGCGCGCGAAGGCCTTCTACACCGCGCTCGGCTGCGAGATCAGCCCCCAGTTCACCGACGAGAATGCGGCGTGCGTCGTGTGGAGCGAGGACATCTACTTCATGATCCTCAAGCGCGAGTTCTTCTCGACCTTCACCGACAAGCCCATCGCCGACCCGAACGAGGTCGTCCAGGTCTCGGTGGCGTTCAGCCAGGACTCCCGCGAGGAGGTCGATGCGATCCTCGCGAAGGGTCTGGCGGCCGGAGGCGCCGAGCCGAAGCCCGTACAGGACTACGGCTTCATGTACTCGCGTGACCTCGACGACCCCGACGGCAACTCGCTCGGCTTCCTCTACATGACGCCCGAAGCCATCGAGAACGGCCCGGATCACGTGGCCGACACCGCCACGTCGGCCTGACATGGCGGCGCGCAGCTACGGCCAGTACTGCGGTGTGACGACGGCCGTCGAGCTGATCGGGGAGCGGTGGGCGCTGCTCATCGTCCGCGATCTGCTCGTCGGACCGCGTCGGTATACCGACCTCAAGCAGGGCCTGCCGCGCATCCCCACCAACATCCTGTCCACGCGACTGAAAGAGCTGCAGGAGGGTGGGGTCGTGCGACGTGTGCCGCTGTTGAACTGCGGACTCGTGTACGAGCTCACCTCCTACGGGCGCTCCTTCGAGCCGATCATGCTCGCCCTCGGACGCTGGGGCTTCCAGGCGATGGGAGACCCGGACGAGGGCGACGTCGTCACGGCCGATTCCCTCACGATGGCGCTGCGCACGGCGTTCGTCACCGAGAGCGCGCTGGACGCGGAGTACGAACTGCACGTCGGCGATGTCGCCCTCCGTGCATCGGTGCGCGACGGCGAGCTCCGCGTCGCGCAGCTCGCTCCTCCGGCGCCTCCCGTCGGCGGGCGCATCCCCGAAGGAGAACCGGATGCGGTGATCGTCGCCGGCCCCGGTATCCGTCGGTTGATCGGCGGCGACATCACCCCGGCCGAGGCGTTGGCGCAGGACGTCGTCGCGGTCGTCCGTGGCGATGCATCGCTGTTGGACTCGTTCGCCGACACCTTCCACATCGCACGACTGACAGTGGGGAGCACGACATGAACAACCAATATGCCGATGAACAACAGGCGCCCGATGAACAACAGGCGCCCGGTCGCATCCTGATCGACCTCTTCACCTCTCTCGACGGAGTCGCCCAGGGTCCCGGCGGCACCGATGAGGACACGTCGGGCGGATTCCGGTTCAGCGGGTGGCAGGCCGGATACCCCTCCTCCGGCGTCGGACCCGAGATCGAGAAGGGCATGCGCGGTCTCGATGCGCTGCTGCTCGGGCGGCACACGTACGACATCTTCGCCTCGTACTGGCCGCATCACACCGAGGGCGAATCCGGCGACATCGGCACGCTCTTCAACCGCGTGCCGAAGTACGTCGCGACCCGGGATGCGGATCTCGCGCTCGACTGGGAGGGCAGCACGCGCGTCGGTGTCGACCTCGCCGCGGAGATCGCGGCGATACGGGCGGCCCATCGCGAGGTGCATGTGATCGGCAGCATCGATCTCGTGCACACGCTGCTCACTGAGGGTCTCTTCGACGAGCTGAACCTCTGGGTCTACCCACTGCTGCTCGGAGCGGGCAAGAAGGTGTTCGACGACGGCGCGTCGCCGAGGGTGCTGCGTCTACTCGAGCCGCCGATCACCGACGAGGCCGGGGTGACACTGCTGCGCTACGCACGGACCGATCGGGTGCCGGAGGTCGGCACGTTCGATTGACATGAAGCGCGCCCCTGGTGCAATACGATCCGAACGTGGGGGTTGGAAAGCAGTCGCGGCAGGCGGAGCGCGTCGCAGCCTTCCAACGGGTCTTCGAACAGAATTGGGCTCGTGTTCGACACCACATCGAGTGCGTGGTCGACGACCCGGATGAGGTATCGGATCTCGTCTCCGACGTGTTCACGCTCGCGTGGTCGAAGCTGGATGAGCGCAAGCCACTCGGCTTGATCTGGCTGCTGCGCGCCGCGGACAACAAGCTCAAAGATCGTGAGCGCAGGAGACGATCCGAGGTCAGGGCGATGGATGCCCTGCGTCACGGCGTCGGGGGCCGACGCCAGTCCGACGTCCTCGATGCCATCGCGGTGCGTCATGCGATCGAGACCGCCTTGACCCCACGGGAGAAGAGGATGGTCGTCCTCTTCTACTGGGACCGATTGGCCGCGGGGGAGATCGCCGAGCTGCTGCGTTGCTCGCAGTCGGTGGTCTTCACGACATTGAGCAGGGCGCGGGTGAAGCTGGAACGGGAGCTCGGACTCGACCGCCTCCCCGAAGCCTCCATTGCCCGAGCGGCGAATACCTTACAAAGGGATTGATCGAGGAGATGGATATTGCGCACGCTCCCAGCTGAACCATAGCTTTCGTCTGTGAATCTCCTTCCTTCGGGTTCGCGCAGGCTCGCGCGTTCCGGCCTCGGGTCTGTCTGCGTCCTCGCCATCGTCCTGAGCGGGGGAGCGTTGTCGGCATCGGCCGCGCCGACGGCAGGTGCAGCAAGAGAGCTGTCGGTGCAGTCGTTCCGCGATATCCGGGAGCGTGCGGTCTCGTCTGCGGCATCTGCGGCTCGCGCTACCGGGGAACCGGTACCGGTCGTGGGGATGATCACCCCCACAGAGCAGACGCTGGCGATGCCGGATGGGACGATGCGGTACGAGGCATCGAGCGTGCCGGTGCGGGTCGAGCGGGGCGGTGACTGGGTACCCGTCGACACGACACTCGCATCGACCGGCGAGTGGTTCGAGCCGATCGCCTCCGCGGCTCCCGTGCGCTTCTCGTCAGGCGGCACCGACCGGCTCGCTCAGGTGCAGGCTGAATCGGGCGAGTGGATCACCGAGATCTGGCCCTACGGGATCCTGCCGACCCCGGCGGTCGAAGGGGACACCGCGACCTATTCTGAGGTGCTGCCCGGTGTCGACCTGAAGATGGTCGCGACGAAGACCGGGCAGGCGTCGATCTACGTCGTCAAGACCGAGGAGGCAGCGCAGTCCGCGAAGCTCGACGGTCTTCACGTCGTCGTCGAGAACGCAGAGCTGAGCGCGGACTCGACGGGCACCGTCACCGCGGAGACAGGGGATGAGTCGAGCATCGTCGCCGGTCAGCCGCTGTGGTGGGACTCCTCCGAGGGGGGCACCTATCGCGAGCCGGGCGGCGAAGCACCGCCGTTGCCCGTGACGCACGACGTGGGGGCGGACCGAGTGCTGCTCGACGTGGGCGATTCGGTGACGAAGCACGAGAAGCGCGACGGGGATGTCGTGTATCCGATCTTCGTCGACCCTGACTGGTCGTCGGGGATCACAGCCTCCTGGTACACGGACGCGGCCTATCCGAACCAGTCGTACCTGTCGGCGGGGGCTTCCGATGTGCTGCGCGTCGGCATCTACCAGCAGTATCGCTCGGACATGTTCTTCCAGTTCCCCATCGGCGCTCTGGCGGGCAAGGTCGTGACGAGCGCCCGACTGAACACCACTCAGCTCGCGGTCGCGTCCAGCGGGGCGGGTGCGATCCAGGTCCACACCTATGGGATCAAGCCGACCGGGTTCACCTGGGCGCAGGAACAGGCGTGGAACGCGGCAGGAACGGGTGGGTGGAGTGCCCCGCTGCAGGCTCCGTGGTACGGCCCCGGCCTGGGCTCGGCGCCGATGGCGGTGGGCTGGAACGTGACATCGGGCGTGCAGGCCAAAGTGGGGGCGTCTGCCATTCAGTTCGCCTTCACTTACACGAATGCGAACCTGCCGTCGCGTCGTCACTACAGCCGCGCGGCAACGCTCATCGTCTCTTACAACACCCTGCCGAACACGCCCACCGCCCCGTCGTTCACCTCCCCTTCGCGTGCGTGTGGCACCGCTGCGGCTCCGGCCGCGATCGGTCAGACGGACGTCGCGGTCGCGGTGAATCAGACGGATCCCGACGGAGGAAGCGTCGGTACCAACTTCTACCTGGCCAAGGCCGGCAATCTCGGTGTCCTCGTGCAGACACTGGGGTCCGGCCTCGCCGCCGGAGGGACGAAGACAGTGACGTTCACCGGCCTGGTCGATGGCGAGACGTACGCGTGGCGCGGGAGAGGTCAGGACACGACGCATCATGGCACCGGCTACAGCGAGTGGTGCTACTTCACGGTGGATACGACGAAGCCGGCTGTGCCGGTGGTGGAGGCCCCGACGGGTGCTTCCTATGCCGTCGGGACTGGAGTCCCGTTGTCGGTGACCGGGGCAGCGGATGTCGCGGGATACGTCTACTGGGTGACCCCCACGCAGCTGGTCGCCCCTGCGCCTCCGGTGCCGGCTGACGGCACGGTCTCCGTGGCTGCGGCCCTTCCGAACTGCGCGACCACAGTGACCAACAGCGTCCGGTGGGCCTGCAAGACCGGCAGCGGTGCGACGACCGTCACCGTCGCGCCTGTCGACTCGCTGTCGACGGTGTGGGTCTCCGCCTACGACAAGGCGGGCAATCAGTCTGCTCCCACAGGGCATCCGCTCTATCCCGGCGGGAACACCGGGACCCCGGCCACCGCCGCGAACCTCGACGCGGGACACGCCTGGCAGCTCACGACGATGTCATCGCCGCTTCCGGAGGCGATTCCGGACTCCAACCCATGGATCGGTGCGAACGCCATCGACCTCATGATCCCCGCGACTGCGTCGACGACCACGACGGACCTCCCCGACTTCCCGGTCGCCTCGCCCGTGCTCTCCACGAACGTGGCGACCGCAGGATACGAGATCACCGCCCTGGCGGCTCCCGTCGACGCGTCCAAGAGCTTCTCCTTCAGCCTCTGGGTCAAGCCGGCACACGTGGCGCCGACGTCCCAGATCATCGCCATCCAGCGGGGCCAGGGCATCGGGACGATGCAGTTGCAGATCACCAGCACCGGCAAGTACGCCTTCTGCCTCGGCGAGCAGTACGTGAACATGAGCAACACCGCCCGCGACAACAACTGCGTCACCGGGGGAACGGTCCTGCCCAGCACTTGGCAGATGGTCACCGGGATCTGGGATGCCGCGAACCAGCAGCTCCGCCTCCACATCGGCAACTCCATCACGCCGGTCGCCGTCAACGGCCACGTCAACGGCAGCGGTGATCGCTCGGCGAACGGAAGCTTGATGTTCGCCCCGGGCCCCGACAGCCTCCGGTTCATCGGGCTCATCACGAACCCCGTCATGGTCCCCGGTGTCATCGACCATGCGCAGCTGGCCCGAATGGCCGCCTTCGAACTCCCCTTCACCGACTGAGTACCGGAGACTGACCATGGCGCGTCGGAGCACCCGCACGATTCTTGCTGTTCTCACCACCTCGGTGCTCGCGTGTGGAGTGCTGGTCGCGGCTCCGGGAGCAGCCTTCGCCGAGTCGCCGACACCGACCGTCGAGACCCCGGTCTTCGGCGATCCGGTACCGGGTTCGACGGTCAGCGAGGCGGATGCGGGCGCCGACCCGCTCTCGTCGGTGAACTCGGCCACTCCGGATGCCATGGAGATCCCGTCGCTGGAGAGCACCGACATCGTTCTCGAGCAGTCGGATCTGGAGGGCGTCACGACCGACGCGGCGGAAGGCGCGGAGGGGGCTGCGCCGGCGACGGTGGCCGGGGAGTGGAAGCCGCTCGGCGATACCGGCCTCGCCCTCGCACCCGCGTCCGGCGTCGGGGCGGCGGAGAAGGAGAACGCAGCCGAGAACGATGCCGAGAACGCGGAGGGGGAGGAAGACGACGCGGCGTCGCAGAGCCCGTCCGTGGTCGTGGAGATCCTCGACGAGAAGGCGGCGGCCAAGAAGGGGCTCGACGGCATCGTCGTCTCTCTGGCGCAGCAGGACGCGGAGGAAGAAGGGGAGCCGGTCGCGGTGCGGATGCCTCAGCAGCTGCTCGCCGGTGCCTATGGCGGCGACTTCGCGAGTCGCCTGGAGTGGGTGCAGGTGCCCGCGTCGACGAAGCCGGAGGACGTGTCGGAGAAGGCCGTCCCCGTGGCGACCGCGGCGACGGACGAGGGGCTGGTGCTCACACCGAAGGTCTCGAAAGAGCCGATGATGCTCGCGGCGGTGTCGGGCGCGAGCAGCGCGAACGGCACGGGCTCGTATGCGGCCACACCGTTGAAGTCGTCGTCGACGTGGGACGTCGCAGAGCAGACCGGCGCGTTCACGTGGAACTACGACATGGCCGTCCCCGCTCCCGGTGCGGGGCCGACGCCGTCGGTGGGCCTGTCATACAACTCGCAGTCGGTGGATGGGCTCACAGCATCGACGAACAACCAGCCGTCGGTGGTGGGTGAGGGATGGGACCTCACCGCCGCCGGGTTCATCGAGCGCAGCTATATCCCGTGCGCGAAGGATGACGGTGCCAGTGGTGCGGTCACGACATCCGGCGACCTGTGCTGGAGAACCGACAACGCCACGGTATCGATGGCCGGGCGGTCGGGCGCGCTCATCAAGGACACGGCCAGCGGTGTCTGGAAGCTGCAGAACGATGACGGCACCCGCTTCGAGCGCCTTGTCGGTGCCGCGCAGGGCTGTGCGGCGAACGGAACGGTGAACAACGAGTGCTGGCGGATGACAACGACCGACGGCACCCAGTACTACTTCGGTCTCAATCAGCTCCCCGGGTGGTCCGCGGGCAAGGCGACGACGAACTCGACCTGGACGGTGCCGGTGTTCGGCAACGATGCGGGGGAGCCGTGTCATGCCTCGACGTTCGCGGCGTCTTCCTGCTCGCAGGCGTGGCGGTGGAACCTGGACTACGTCGTCGACGTGCACGGCAATGCGCAGACGATGTACTACACGGCGGAGACGAACAAGTATGCCAAGGGCGGTTCGGGAGCGACCGCGTACCAGCGTGGCGGTGCCCTCACGCGCATCGAGTACGGGCTGCGGGCCACGGACCTCTTCGCATCGAAGGCCGCGGGGTACCGCGTTCTCTTCAGCTACGACGGGAAGGGCCGATGCAACGATGCCACCGGGTCATCGTGCACGGCTGCGGCCCTCGACAGCGCGGTGATGCCGGCGAATCCGGCCAAGTATCCCGACGTGCCGTTCGACCAGCTGTGCACCGGAACCTCGTGCAGTGCTTCGCAGATCGCACCCTCGTTCTTCACGAACGCGAGCCTCGTGAAGGTGGAGTCGCAGGCGAAGGTCTCGGGCGAGTACTCGACCGTCGACTCCTGGGCGCTCGGGCACTCGTACCCTGATCCCGGCGACGGGACATCGGCCGCGCTCTGGCTCACGCAGGTGCAGCGGACGGGCACAGCGGCAGGGCAAGCGGCGATCGTGGAGCCGGCGACGGTGTTCTCCGGCGTCACGATGCAGAACCGGGTGTGGGTCGTCGATGGTCTGGCCCCGCTCGACAAGTGGCGGTTGAGCTCGATCAAGACGAGTCTCGGCGGCGTGATCAGCGTGAATTACCAGGGCCAGCAGTGCACGCCGGCTCAGGCTGCAGGAATCCTCGGCGACCTGCCGAACAACACGAACTGGTGCTTCCCGGAGTGGTGGGTGCCGCAGTCGACCATCCCGCTCGGCGGACGGCAGGACCTGTTCCACAAGTACCCGGTCTCCTCGATCCTCGTCAACGGTGTGACGGGGGGCCCGCTGAGCCAAGTGCAGCAGACGCAGTACTTCTACGGCACGCCGAAGTGGCGGTACAACGAT
>NZ_QOAY01000216.1:9237-17496 GCF_003314775.1 Microbacterium sp. H6
GCCCCTGACAGTGGCGAACTCGCGCACGTGGAACGTGTTCGCGGGGGTGAACACCGTGGAGGTGCGTGAGGGCGACCCGGCCGTACCCGCGGCCCAGAAGGTGTCGAAGTACACGTACTACCAGGGCATGAACGGAGACAGGGCGGCTGCCGGCGGAGGCACGAAGACGGTGAACGTCACCGGCACCAGCATCCCGGACGACCGCTGGTTCGCCGGACAGCCGTATCAGCAGCAGACGTTCAACGGTGTCGGCGGAGCTCTGGTGTCGACGCAGGTCAGCACGCCGTGGGCCTCGAACGTCACCTCCAACGACGGCGCGCGGCAGGCGCGGATGGGTGGCGTGCAGAAGACAGTCGTCACCGAGCCACTGTCGACCGGTGGCAACCGCACGCTCGAGACCCGTACGACGTTCGACGGAACCTACGGCTATCCGTTGACGGTGTCGACGGTCCCGTCGGATGCCACGGGCAAGTGCGTCACGACGACTTACGCCGCGGCGAACACCTCCGCCTGGATCATCGGTCTCCCGAGCGAGGTGCGCACGGTCAACGCCGCGTGTGACGGCGTGGCCGGCGCGCAGTTCCCGCGCGACCTGGTCAGCGACGTGAAGACCAGCTACGACGGCCTGGCCTGGGGCGCGGCGGCAACGAAGGGGCTGCCGACGTCCGTGCAGGTGGTGGACAAGTACGACAACGGTCAGCCGCATTGGGTCACGAAGGAGTCGTCGACCTATGACTCCCTCGGACGCCTGCTCACGAAGACGGATCCGCTGGGGCGTACGACGTCGACGGCCTACACTCCGGCGACGGCCCTACCTCTGCTGTCCACGACCGAGACGAACGCGGCGCCGTTCTCCTGGCAGACGGTGACGACGCTCGAGCCGACGACCGGCGCGAAGACGAAGATCGTCGACCCGAACGGCTCGATCACGACGATCGCGATCGACGGTCTCGGGCGGTCCACGAAGGTCTGGCTGCCGCTGCAACCCCAGGCCGCGAATCCCGCGGCGCCGTCGATGTCGTTCTCCTACACGCTGTCGCAGACCGCCCCGAATGCGATCAAGACAGACACCCTGACCGGTGGCGGCATCGTCTCGAGCTACCAGCTCTTCGACGGTCTCGGGCGAGAGACGCAGACCCAGAGCCTCGCCGTCGGAGGCGGCACGGTCGTGAAGACCACGAACTACGACAACCAGGGGCGACAGTACTTCGTGGACAACGACTACTGGACGGCATCCATCGCTCCGGGAACGGCGTTCTTCACTCCGGTGACGGAGAACAACATCCCCTCGCAGGTCATCACCGTGTACGATGCCGTCGGACGCGCGCTGACGTCGACCCTCAACACCACGGGGTCCGTGCACTCGCAGACGATCAACGCCTACCCTGGTGCAGATCGGGTCGACACGGTTCCGCCGGTCGGGGGCACCTCGACGAGCACGTTCACGAACTCCCTCGGGCAGAAGACCAAGCTCATCCAGTACCTCGCGGCCGGCATCACCGGCACCGGACAAACGACGACGTTCGCCTACGACGGTGGCGATCGGATGACGAAGATGACCGATCCGGCCGGCAACGACTGGATCTGGACGTTCGACCTGCTCGGCAACCGTATCGGCCAGGACGATGCCGACTCGGGAGTCGCGACGGCCACCTACGACCTCGCCGGGAACATGACCTCGACGACGGATGCTCGCGGGAAGACCGTGACGACGACCTACGATGAGCTCAACCGCAAGACGGCCTCGTATGCCGGCACATCTTCGGGCGCGATGCTCTCGTCGTGGACCTACGACACGGTCAAGAAGGGGCTCGTCACGACCTCGACCGCCTATACGGGATCGACTCCGGGCGCCCCGGGCCTTGCCTACAAGACCACAGTCGGCTCGTACGATGCGGCGGGCAATCCACTCGACACCACGCTCTCGATCCCGGCAGGGGCACCCGCGTTTGCGGGCACGAGCTACAAGACGACGCTCTACTACAACGCGGACTCGTCGTTGCTGGCGAAGCAGATGCCCGCGATGGGTGGCCTGCCGGCCGAGACGATCCGCTACAGCTACGACTCCTGGGGCAAGCTGAGCGGCGTGCGCGGCACGTCGATCATCCTCGCGAACACCGTGTACTCGCCGATCGGGCAACTGTCGCAGTTCAACCGGGTCAACGGCTCCACGAGCACCGCGTACTCGACCTACGGCTATGACGCCGCGACGGGGGCGGTGCTGTCGATCAAGGACAACGCGGTGTTCGGCGATCTGGGGCACTATGTGGCCGACCGGGCATATACCCGCGACGCGGTCGGCAATGTCACGTCGGCGACGATGAGCTCTGTGCTGCCGACGGCGGGGACGCAGAAGGCCTGCTACGCGTATGACTCGCTGCGCCAGCTGAAGTCGGCGTGGACTCCGAACGCATCGACGGGGTGCGGGGCCACACCGTCGGCGAGCGGGATGGGTGGCCTCGAGCCGTACTGGCATGAGTACACGTACGACAACGCCACCGGGAACCGCACGGGGCTCGTGAAGCGTTCCTCGATGGGGACGGCCACGACCGCGACCTACACCTACGCGGCAGCGGGCGGCGACCGTCCGCACGCGGTCAACGCTGTGACAGGCCCGGCCGGAGTGGGGCCGGGATCGTACTCCTACGATGCGGCAGGCAACATGACCGGACGCCCCGGCCAGACGATCACGTTCAACGACGCGGGCAAGGTCTCGAAGGTCGTGGCCGGGTCCACGACGCAGGACACGGTCTACAACGTCGACGGCAGCATCCTGCTGCGCACCAACACGACGGAAGGTTCAACGCTATTCGTCGGTGACACCGTGCTGAAGCAGGCGACGGGATCGACGGTCGTCGCGGGCGTACGGACGTACAGTGGTGCCGAGGGCAAGCCGATCGCGGAGAAGTCCGCGAAGACCGGAACCGCCGGCACAACGCTGACGTGGTTGTTCTCGAATCTGGAGGGGACGGTGGACGTGCAAACAGTGGCGAACTCGACAGGCACGACCACGCGCATGCTCCGTGATCCCTACGGTGCCCCGATCGGATCGTCCGGAGTGTGGGGTAGTGGGACCGGGTACATGAACAAGCCCGTGACCGCGTCGACGGGTCTGACCACGGTCGGTGCGCGCACCTACGACCCCGTGCTAGGGAAGTTCCTGTCCGTGGACCCTGTGATCGATACGAACCTGCCGCAGCAGAACACCGGATACACGTACTCGGGCAACAACCCCACCACGTACATGGACCCGAGCGGAATGAGGTTCGTCATCGATGGGTTCAAGCCCAAGCCCAAGTCCAAACCGGGGACAGCCTCAACCGCCTCGAATCCGGGCAACGCGGCAAGTGCGAGCGGACAGAAGTGCAAGGTGGGGGACTGGTCCTGTCGGGTGAAGGCAGCCACTCCCGAGGTGAAATGCGGCGGGGCTGGGAAAGCGCGGTCGTGCAATTCGATCGGACCGGCTGGGATCTGGTCGTACTCGTATCGTTTTGATCACCTCATCGGAACGACCAAGCAGTTCAGTGCAGAGCAAGCGATGACCGCTTTCTCGCAGAACCCGACCAAGGTCTTCCCTTTCACTGTGGAAGGCTGCCCCACGTTCAAGAACGGCGGCGAGTGCAGCCTCAAGACGGGAACGCCCCTTCTCAATCCGAACGGCGTTGTCGGAGTGACTACGACGCGGACCTCGGTGAAGTTCACGGTTCTCGACTACGGGTACTTCGATGCGCCGGGGTCGACCATCAAGTTCTCCACCTGGGAGGATAAGAAGGGAAACGTCTACTTGACGCAAACAGCCGACGGTCACGGCGCTGACTTCATCACATACGCGTCTCTCAGTTGGTTCGAAGCAGCGAAGCCGACCTGGGAACAACAGGCTTCTAACCTCTCGGCGCTCATGGAGGAATCGCGATGACGTCGAGACGGAGAGTGTTCCCTACCATGCTGTTGCTGCTTGGCGCCGTGGTGGTGACGGCCGCGATCGTCGCCCTGCTCCGCTACGGATGGGTCGGTGGTTGGGAGCCATCTCCTGTGGGGCGGGACGATGTGAGGCCGCTGCTCGGCACCTTCACAGTCTTTGCGGTCGGGGGAGTACTTGTTGCGCTGCTGTGCTGGTCTCTCGAGCGACCGATGACTGGCGGATCATCGCGAGTCAGCCGCAACCGTTTCCGGCATGTTCTCATCCCCAACGCTCTGGCGGCCGTCGTTGGTATCTTCCCGGTCTATCTGCTCGTGTGGGATTGGTCTCAGGCTTTCGCGGTCGTCGGCGGACTCGCTGTTCTCGGAAGCGTCATGTGCTTCGTCGCTCTGCTGGTCGGAGACAAGATGCAGGTCAAGACAGCCGACCCCGACAATGCGACCGAGCATCGGTGACAGTCTCTCCGGGACCGCCCTCGCCCCGGGTATCACGATGGTCTCTTACCGTGGCAAGGGTGGAACCGTCTTGTGACCCGTCCCACTTGATGGGATCCTTGTCCACCAGCAGCTTGCCAACGCGCGGACGCAGCGGCGTCTGCGGCAGCTCGTGGTCGTCGTGGCGTCAATTGTGAACGGTGTTGTGCACACGCCCTAGCCGCGTTTGCTGATTCATAGGTGAGAAGAACTCAGAGCGCCGATCTTTTCCTCCGAGAAGCGTTCTCGTGCTCAGTCGGTGAACGGCAGCTCGAAGGCGTTGAGCCGGGCGAGCTGGACGTGATTGATGACGCCGGGGACCATGACGGGGTTGGCGATGAGACCTTCGAATCGTCCTGTCATGGGGGCGGGGCCGAAGACGAGGGGTCCGCTGGCTGAGCGGTCGCCGGCTCCGTTGATGTGTGAGTTGACGGCGACCGGCGTGATCGAGTTGCCGACGAGGAGTCGGAGCTGCTTGTTCGTCGCATCCCAGATGCCGGTGAGCATCTGCCACGATCCGGGCGTCGCGGCTCCGCCGGTGGCGCAGTTGCTCGTCGGTGTCGTGCTGGCGGAGTTGACGGGGTAGTCGCCGAGGCAGAACGCGTAGGTGCCTGCACTGGTGACCTGAAGCTGGACGGAGCCGCTCGAGCCTCCTCCCTGCATCGCGATCTTCTGGGAACCTGTGGCAGGCAGATACCGGGTCTTCACCCACACGCTGAACGTGAAGCTGTTCATCGCGTTCACGGCGGGATACATCGTGCTCACCTCCATGGCGCTTCCCCCGGCGGTCGACAGCACCGGGGTCTCGATGGGCGGGTCGGGCAGATCCGTCGAGGTGGTGGAGCTGGTCTCGGGTATCAGCAGGTCGATGCCATCAGCGCCGATCCACGGGTTGGAGTCCGGGATCGTGTTCGGCAGCGGGGTGGACATCTGCGTGACCTGCCACGCGTGTCCCGCGTCGAGGTTCGCCGCAGCAGCGGGGGTTCCGGTGTTGCCGCCAGGGTAGAGCGGCCGGCCGACCGCGGCGGACTGATTACCTGCCTTGTCGTAGGCCGACACCCAGACGGTGGACAGTGCGTCCGTCGGCGCGACGGTCAGAGTGGTCGCTCCGGACGGGGCTTTGCATGCCCAGCGCACGTTTCGGGTGATCGCGGTGGCGCAGTCGGGGAGCGCGGCCGCGATGGAGACCGTCCCGTCGGCGGGTACGGGCGGGGCGGGCGCGACGAGCTGGGTGGGAGTCACCCAATAGACGTATCCGGCGACGTCGGCCGCCCCGGTCACGGCCAGGTTGAGGCCCGTCCCGACGGTGTAGGAGGCGTTGGTCGGCGTGGTGACGGTGGGAGTGGCCGGCTTCGTCTTGTCGACGGTGAAGTAGCACCAGGCTGTCGGGGCGACGCCGTTGCTGCGGTGATCGCTGCCCCAGGCGCGCCACGCGTATGTCTCACCATCGGTCAGTGTGGTGAACGTGACCGACTTGTACCCCTGCGCACCGAGCCCTCCGGGCTTGTCCTGAACGGCAGCGTTCAGGTTGGAAGCCTTCATGAGGTGGAAGTTGGTGTCGACATTGCCGGGGTCGGGGTCGGTCTGGTGCACGCGAACGGTGACGTCGCTCTGCCCGATCGGGGTGGGGGCCGCGGCGGTTCCGCACTGTCGGCTCGGCGACGTGAAGACCGGGTCGGTCGGGGCGTTGGGGCGTGTGTTGTAAGACACGGTCAAGGTCGCGGCGCGGCTGAAGTGGCGTCGCGAGACGACCGTCTCGTTCTGGGGCGCGAGCCCGAGCTGGAACCAGGTCTGTCCGACGTAGGCCTGAACGCCTGCCGTGACGTTCCAGCCGACGGCCTCTGGTCCGCTGCTGCACGATCCCGGGTTCTGAGTGTCCAGAACCGGTCCCCACAGCGAGTGGTTCTGCTGGTTCCACGTGAACCCTCCGGCCTGTGGGCCGAAAGCACGCACCTGGACGGGGCTGTTCGGGCAGGAGGCCCATCTGATCTGCGTCGCGCCGAGCTGGGCCCCGAGGATGTCCTTGCCGGCGAGCGGGCTGATGATGAACTGGTAGAAGATGTTGCCTCGGAAGTTCTGGTACCGGCCCATGCGGAGCACATCCGACGTGCTCGCGTTGAGGTACGACTGGTCGGGATAGGCGGCGTCCGTGTACCAGGATGCCTGAGCGCCGGCCGACCAGTCGGGGTCGATGAAGATCGGGTAGGTCACGTCCTGGCCCGAGTCCTTCTCATGAGTAGCGACGGAAGCTCCGACGTCGAGCATCACGCGATCCTCACCGACGTCGTGCGTGACCGGCAGCACCGGCTCGGTCGCTCCGGGCTCGCGGAAGTCGCCTCCCGAGGAGGAATCCCACCAGAGGGGCTGCCCCGCGACGATCTGCGAACCGTCGGCCGCCTCTGCTTCGACGGAGCCGTTCTTCTTGGTGGTCAACGCGGCGTCCTGGATCACGACATGAAGATCGTCGAGCGCCGCCGACCGCGCGGCTTTCTCCGTCTTGACTACGTAGACCGATGCCTGCCCGGTCTTGGTGGCCACCATCTTCAGGTCAACGTCGGGCAGCACGTTCGCGTAGGTGGCCGTGTCGCCGTCGACAGTCGGGGCGGGGAGGGTGCCGTAGGGCCAGGTCTCGGTGACCCACTCTCCGGAGGCGGTCTGCACCTGTGCGAGTTCGTTGTTCCCGCCGGCGGAGAAGCGGACGGGTGCGGCCGACGCGATCGGTTCCCACCACCCATCCGTGCGAGCGAGTGTCGTGTCCACCGGGACCCACGTGGAATCCTGCTCCACTCTGACGGGCACTGTCGACGTCTCGTAGCGCATCGTCCCATCGGGCATCGCCACGTGCTGCTGGGTGGGGGTGATCATCCCGTCCACGGGGACGGGCTCGCCGGTCGCCTGCGCGGTGGAGATCGCCGCCGTGACCGCAGCCTGTTGGGCAGCTCGGAACGACGTGGCGGACAGGGCCTTCCCCACTCCCGGCCCCACTGCCGGGGGTGCCGCACTCGCGGAGAGCGACCCGCCGCCGAAGACGATCGCGGCAGCGCACACGCCGCCGAGGAGAGCCAGGCCTCTGCTGCGGCGGTCTCTGGCGGGAATGGATGCGGGATAGCGGGTGCGCGCGGCGCGGGGGAGCTTCACAACCGCAAACTATGGGCGTCGTCTGCCGCCCCGCAATATCGATTCACTCGATGAATCCGATTGTCAGGTATTCGCTCGACGTGCAATAGCGGCTCAGCCGAGCAGGCGCTCGATCACCCGCGCCACACCGTCCTCGTCGTTCGAGGCGGTCGTGTCGTCGGCCGCATCCTGCACCAGGGGTTCGGCGCCTGCCATCGCGACGCCGTGCCCTGCCCAGCGGAGCATCTCGACATCGTTGAGCGCATCGCCGAAGGCCACCACGTCAGCGCGGTCGATGTCGAGATGCTCGCAGAGTCGCGCGAGGCCGGTGGCCTTGGTGACGCCCTCCGCCATGACTTCGACGAACGGGGCGCCCGACAGCGTCGCCTCGAAGCCGGTGAGTCCGAGCGAGCGCAGGGTGTCGAACAGGGCGGCCGGGGCGAGCTCGGGGTGGCGGATCACGAACTTCAGGCTCGGCGCGGACAGCACCTGCTCCAGCGGGACGCCGCCCATCGTGGCGGGGTCGCGCTTGTGGTCGGAGAGGGCGGCGATCGCCGCGTAGCCGTCCTGGGCCACGAACGTCTCTCCGGCATCGCGCACACTCGCGAACAGCAGGCCGGGGATGCTCGCGCGCAGAGCTTCGGCGAGCGCGCGGATCGTCTGGGGCGGCAGCTCCTCGGCGAACAGCATCCGCCCGTCGTCGAGGCGCACGGCATAGGCGCCGTTGCTGCACAGCGCCCACCCGTCGAA
>NZ_QOAY01000309.1:0-2467 GCF_003314775.1 Microbacterium sp. H6
GAACGTGCCTCCGTAGCGACCACGCCGCGGCAGCAGGTAGCCGGTGTCGGCCAGCTCGCGGATCGCCTCGCGCACGGTGTCGCGACTCACCCCGAACGACGCCGCCAGCTCGCGCTCCGGAGGCAGGGACTCGCCAGGAGCGACCACACCGAGCCGGATCGTCTGCACGAGTCGGGCCACCGTGTCCTCGAGCGCATTACCGCGCCGCAGTGGCCGGTAGACGGCCCTTCGCACTTCGACGAGGTCGCCGTCGTGGGAGTGCTCGCTCATGCCTTCACCCTGTCACAGCGAGGTGAGGGTGGCTCACAGCGGGGTGACGTAGGCGTTCGTGATCCCGCCGTCGACGACGAAGGCACTCGCGGTGATGAACGACGCGTCGTCGGAGGCGAGGAACGCCACGGCCGCTGCGAGCTCGGCGGGCTCCGCGAAGCGTCCCATCGGCACGTGCACCAGGCGCCGCTGCGCCCGCTCCGGATCCTTCGCGAACAGCTCCTGCAGCAACGGGGTGTTCACGGGTCCAGGGCACAGCGCATTCACCCGCACTCCCTGACGGGCGAACTGCACACCGAGCTCGCGGGACATCGCCAGCACGCCCCCCTTCGACGCGGTGTAACTGATCTGCGAGGTGGCGGATCCGAGGAGCGCGACGAAGGAGGCGGTGTTGATGATCGATCCGCGCCCCGCTGGCACCATGTGACGGAGGGCTGCACGGCTGCACAGGTACACGCTCTTGAGATTCACGTCCTGCACGCGATCCCACGCCGGGAGCTCCGTCGTCTCGATGGAGTCGTCATCGGCCGGCGAGATGCCCGCGTTGTTGAAGGCGATGTCGATCCGCCCGAACTCCTCCGCGACACCGTCGAACAGCGCGTTCACCTTGGCCTCGTCTGCGACGTCGACCGGGCGGAACACGCCGCCCACCTCGGCGGCCGCCGCCTCTCCTGTCGTCGGATCGACATCGGCGATCACGACGAGGGCCCCCTCCGCTGCGAAGCGCTGGGCGGTGGCGAACCCGATGCCGCTCGCGCCGCCGGTGATGATGGCGACGCGGTCCTTGAGACGCTGGGTCAGATCGATGCTCATGTGGGTTCTCCGTTCCGGATGGGTGAAAGGACGACGCGATCAGTGTTCATCGGTCGCGAAGAAGACGTTCTTGGTCTCGGTGAAGTGCTCGGCGGCGTCGGGGCCGAGTTCGCGCCCCAGGCCCGACGCCTTCATGCCGCCGAACGGCGTGGAGTACCGCACCGAGGAGTGCGAGTTCACGGACAGCACGCCGCTGCGCACACCCCGAGCCACGCGGACACCGCGTCCCAGGCTCTCGGTCCAGACGGAGCCCGCGAGACCGTACGCCGTGTCGTTGGCCAGACGGATGGCATCGGCCTCGTCCTCGAACGGCATCACCGCGACGACGGGCCCGAACACCTCCTGCTGCGCGATGCGGTCGGCGGGGTCGGCGAGCACCACGGCCGGCGCGAACCAGAACCCGTCCCCCTCGGGGGCACTGCCGCGGAAGGCGATGTCTGCACCGTCGAGGAACGACGCCACGGTATCGCGGTGTCCCGCCGAGATGAGCGGCCCCATGTCGGTGTCATCGCGGGCAGGGTCGCCCACACGCCAGGCGGCGACGGCCGGTTCGAGCAGTTCGAGGAACCGGTCGTAGACCGAGCGCTGCACGAGCAGGCGGCTGCGCGCACAGCAGTCCTGGCCGGCGTTGTCGAACACGGATCCGGGAACTCCGGCCGCCGCGCGTTCGAGATCCGCGTCCTCGAAGACGACGTTCGCGCTCTTGCCCCCGAGTTCGAGCGTGACGGGCTTGAGGGCTCGCGCGCAGCCCGCCGCGACTTCGACGCCCACCTCGGTCGAGCCGGTGAAGACGACCTTGCGCACGTCCGGGTGTTCCACGAGACGCTGCCCGACGACCGAGCCCGACCCGGTGACGACCTCGAACAGCCCCTCCGGTAGTCCTGCTTCGCGCGCGAGCTCGCCGAGGCGGATGGCGGTGAGAGGTGTCAGCTCGGCGGGCTTGAGCACCACGGCGTTGCCCGCGGCGAGCGCCGGTGCGAACGCCCACGAGGCGATCGTCATCGGGAAGTTCCACGGAACGATCACGCCGACCACGCCGTAGGGGTCGTGGAACGTGACATCGAGCCCGCCGGCCACCGGGATCTGTCGCCCGGACAGGCGCTCCGGGTCGGCGGAGTAGTAGTTGAGCACCTGGGCGACGTGACCGGCCTCCCAGCGGGCCGAGCCGATCGGATGCCCGGAGTTGAGCACCTCCAGCTGCGCCAGCTCTTCGACGGCGCCGTCCACCGCGCGGGCGAACGACCGGAGGGCATCCGCACGTGCCACCGGGGCCAGGGCCGCCCATCGACGCTGCGCCGCGACGGCACGAGCGATCGCGGCATCCGTCTCTCCGATGCCGGCTCTGGGGACCTCGCGGATCGCGGCACCGGTGGACGGGTTGATG
>NZ_QOAY01000309.1:2601-8209 GCF_003314775.1 Microbacterium sp. H6
CTGTGAACGCGCTCATCGGGCGTCCTCCTTCCGCCCGGCGGCGAACGCGCGAGCGTGCGAGACGAGATCTTCGAAGAGACGTCGGTCTTCGGCGTTCTCCTCCGGATGCCACTGAATGCCGACGACGTGACCATCTGCGGTGTCGACGAACGCCTGCACGAGTCCGTCGGCGGAGTGCGCAGCGGCGACCAGCCCCTCCCCGAGCCGATCGATGCCCTGATGGTGATAGCTGTGCACGCGTACGTCGCCGGCACCGAGGACGCCGGCGAGCGCCGTGTCGCCCGAGACCTCGATGTCGTTCTCGGCGAACACGCCTCCGCCCAGGCGGTAGCGCTCGGTGCCGAGCGACTCGGGCAGGTGCTGGTGCAGAGTGCCTCCGCGCGCCACGTTGACGAGCTGCAGCCCGCGGCAGATCGCGAGCACCGGTATGCGGCGCCGCTCGGCCGCTCTGAACAGCGCCAGCTCCCACGCGTCGCGGTCGACCCGGGCCGGATCCGTGAGCGGATGCCGCTCCTCGCCGTAGCGCTCGGGAGCGACGTCGGCCCCTCCGGAGAGGATCAGTCCGTCCAGCCCGGCGATGGCTGCATCCGCCGACTCCGGGTCCTGTGGCGGCAGGAGCAGTGCGATTCCGCCCGATGCCGTCACTCCGGTCAGGTACTGCTCGGGCAGGAACGCGGCCCGCACATCCCACACCCCCTGCTGCGCCCGCTCGAGGTAGGTCGTGACCCCGATCAACGGTGCCGGGTCAGAGCCGCTCGAAACCACGGATCCGCTCCCAGTCGGTGACGGCGGCGTCGTAGGCCTCGACCTCGATGCGCGCCTGGTTCAGGTAGTGCTCCACAACGTCGTCGCCGAACGCTTCGCGCGCGATGGCCGACTCGCTGAACAGCTGTGCCGCTTCGCGCAGCGTGGTGGGAAGGTGTTCGACGCCGGCCTCGTACGCGTTGCCGGTGAAGCGGTCGGGCAGGGGCAGTTCGTTCTCGATGCCGTACAGACCGCCGGCGATGATGGCCGAGATCCCGAGGTAGGGGTTCACGTCGCCGCCCGGCACTCGGTTCTCGACCCTGAGCCCGGCCCCCGCCCCGATCACACGCAGCGCACAGGTGCGGTTGTCGATGCCCCAGGCCACTCCGGTCGGGGCGAAGCTGCCCTTCGCGAACCGCTTGTACGAGTTGATGTTGGGCGCATAGAGCAGGGTGAACTCCCGGAGCGTGGCGAGGATGCCGGCGATCCAGTGCCCCATGATCGGACTGAATCCGTGCTCGCCGTCTCCGGCCATGACCGGAGTGCCGTCGTCGGCGCGCAGCGAGAGGTGGATATGGCAGCTGTTGCCCTCGCGCTCATTGAACTTCGCCATGAAGGTGAGCGCCTGGCCGTGCTGCTCCGCGATCTCCTTCGCGCCGTTCTTGTAGAGCGCGTGCTGGTCAGCGGTCTCGCGCACCTCGGCATAGCGGAAGGCGATCTCCTGCTGCCCCAGGTTGCACTCCCCCTTCACGCCCTCGCAGTAGAGGCCCGCGCCGTCCATGCTGTTGCGGATGTCGCGCAACAGCGGCTCGAGGCGGGTGGAGGCGAGCAGGTTGTAGTCGACGTTGTAGTCGGTCGACGGCGTCAGTCCCTCGTACTTGCGGGCCCAGGCGTCGCGGTAGGTGTTGTCGAAGACGATGAACTCGAGCTCGGTGCCCGAGAACGCGGTCCAGCCGCGTTCGGCCAGTCGATCGCGCTGACGGTCGAGGATCGCCCGCGGCGACGGGCTCACCGGCTCCCCGTTTCCCCACACCAGGTCCGCGATCACCAGCGCCGTCCCCGCCAGCCAGGGGATCCGGCGCAGCGTCGCGACGTCGGGCCGCAGCACCATGTCGCCGTAGCCGCGATCCCACCCCGACATCGCGTAGCCGTCGACCGTGTTCATGTCCACATCGACCGACAGCAGGTAGTCGCACGCCTCGGCACCGTGATGCACGATGTCCTCCTGGAACAGTCGTGCGGACACCCGCTTGCCGACCAGCCGCCCCTGCGCATCCGCGAAGGCCACGATCACCGTGTCGATCTCGCCGGCGGCGATGCCGGCATCCAGTTGCTCGATGCTCAGGTTTCCCGCCATCGTCTCGCTCCCGTCGTCGTGGTGAAGCGATCGGCCGACCGGCTTCGCCATCAGAGTAGATCACCAGGACGTTTAAAGGTAGACGAAACTACCATTGGCTGTCACAATCATCCGCAAGGTGCACCCGGCGCCTGTGTGTGCTTGCGAACGGAGAGCGGATGTCTGAGCAGAGCAGTGAATCCCGCAAGGTCGCTGGGGCGACCTATACACGCGCCGGGAACGACTACTTCGAGAAACGCACCCTGAAGAGGTCTGCCGGTGTCTGGGGCCTGTGGGGTCTCGCGGTCGCCGCCGTCATCTCCGGAGACTTCTCCGGCTGGAACTTCGGCATCGACTTCGCGGGCTTCGGCGGAATGCTGATCGCCTTCGTGATCCTCGTGCTCATGTACTACGGCATGATCTTCGCGATCGGCGAGATGGCCGCGATGATGCCCCACACCGGGGGCGCCTACTCCTTCGCGCGATCGGCGATGGGACCGTGGGGCGGCTTGGTCACGGGCGCAGCGGAGACGATCGAGTACGTCGCGACCACGGCGGTGATCGTCTACTTCTCGGCGTCGTATGCGAACGGCATCACGAGCGAGCTGCTGGGAATCCAGCTGCCGGGGTGGCTCTGGTACCTCATCCTCTACGTCGTGTTCATCGCGCTGAACTCCGCGGGGGCCGCGATCTCGTTCCGATTCGCGATCGTCGTCTCGATCATCTCGATCGGCATCATCCTGGTGTTCTCCCTGATGGCGATCTTCTCCGGCGCCTTCAGCTGGGACGCGCTGTGGGACATCGCCCCCGACCCCGGCCAGACGGAGTTCCTGCCGCACGGCGTGCTGCCGATCCTGTTCGCGCTCCCGTTCGCGATGTGGTTCTTCCTCGGCATCGAAGAGCTGCCCCTGGCCGCCGAGGAGTCGCACAACCCGACCCGCGACATCCCCAAGGCCGGCTTCTGGGCGCGCGGCACCCTCATCGTCACGGGTCTGCTCGTCCTCTTCCTGAACACCGGCGTGATCGGCGCCGAGGCCACCGGCACCGCGGGCGAGCCGCTGCTCGACGGCTTCCGCGCCATCGTGGGCGACCAACTCGCCGCGGTGCTCGCGCTCTTCGCCCTGATCGGGCTGCTCGCCTCCCTGCAGGGCATCATGTTCGCTTACGGCCGCAACATGTACTCGCTCTCCCGCGCAGGCTACTACCCTCGCTTCCTCTCCCTCACCGGCAAGCGGCAGACGCCGTGGGTGGCGCTCGTCGTCGGTGCGGCGATCGGTTTCGTCGCCCTCATCGTGCTCGACGTGCTCGCGGCCGTCGACGCCGAGGGCGCCGGGTCGGTGGCAGGCGCGATCGTGCTGAACATCGCGGTCTGGGGCGCGGTGCTCGCCTACGGACTCCAGCTGGTGTCGTTCATGATCCTCCGCAGGAAGTACCCGGACGTCGCGCGGCCGTACCGGAGCCCGTGGGGGATCCCCGGCGCAGCTGTAGCGCTCGTGATCGCCGCGCTGATCTTCGTCGGGTTCCTGCTGAATCCGACGTTCGGCCCCGCCATCGTGGCGATCGCCATCGTCTACGTCGTGATCCTGCTCGGATTCGGGCTCTTCTTCCGCCACCGTCTGGTGCTGTCGCCCGAAGAGGAGTACGCGATCTCCGGCGGCTCCCACGGCGACCCGCAGGCCGAGGGTTACGACGCCATGGAGGGCGAGGTGTTCGACGACAGCGGCAGGTGACTCACCGCGCAGCGCCTCGACGACTCCGTCGGGGCGCTGTGTCGCGCCGCCCCTGGACCCTACTTGCGGTCGAAGTCGAAGGCCTTGAGCAGCTCGACGACGGCCTTCTCCCGCTCCTCGCCGCCCTCCTCGAACATGTGGGTGACGTGCGTCTGCAGGTGGTTCTCCAGCAGCAGGCGGTTGAGTGACTCCAGGGAGCGCTGGATGGCGCGGGACTGCGTGATGATGTCCATGCAGTAGTCCTCGTTCTCGATCATCCGCGCGACGCCGCGCATCTGTCCTTCGAGGATGCTGGTGCGGTGCAGCGCACGTTTCTTGATGTCTTCGATCACCCCTCGAGGGTACTCCCCCCAGGGGGTATCCGGCTGTCTGTGCGCCGAGACAGCGCACGCTCCGCGCACAGGGCCGCCGGTGCGGTGGCGTGAAAGGATGACGTCATGCCGCGAACACCGATGACGCAGCTCTCGCCCGCCGACCAGGAGCGCCTCCGCGCGCTCCGACGCATGAAGGCCGTCGCCCTCGGCGCCCTGGTGTTCATGGCCGTCGTGTTCGTGTTCGCCTTCGCGTTCCAGCAGCGCATCGAGGGACTCGCCTATGTGCGCGCGGCGGCCGAAGGCGGCATGGTGGGTGCGCTCGCGGACTGGTTCGCGGTGACCGCGCTCTTCCGACGCCCGCTCGGGCTCCCCATCCCGCACACCGCGATCATCCCGAACCGCAAGGACGAGATCGGCCGCTCGCTCGGCGAGTTCGTGGAGACGAACTTCCTCGCCGCCGACGTAGTGCGCACCAAGCTGTCGACCACGAAGATCGCTCTGCGCGCAGGCGACTGGCTGCGTGAGGCCCCGCATGCGGAGCGGGTCGGCGCCGAGGGTGCGACGATCGCCACGGCCGTGCTCAACGCGCTGAGCGACGACGACGTGCGAGACCTGATCACGGACCTCGCCCGCGAGCATCTGGTCGATCCCGAGTGGGGTCCGCCCGCCGGAGCGTGGCTCGAGAAGATCGTCGAGGCCGATGCCCATCACGGCGCTGTCGACCTCGCCGCCGACAGCATCTCGCGCTGGCTCGACGCGAACGCCGAATCGTTCAGCGGTCTGGTCTCCCGGCGCCTTCCGGGGTGGGTGCCGAAGCTGGCTCACCGCTTCGTGGACGACACGGTGTATCACGAGGCGGTCAAGTTCGTGCACGCCGTGCAGGCCGACCCCCACCACCCGGCACGCCTCGCGGTCGACGGCTATCTGGCACGTCTGGCCGGCAGCCTGCAGAACGACCCGGCGACGCGGGCGAAGCTCGAGAACGCCAAGGCGTCGCTGTTCGACAGCCCCCGCGTCGGCGCTCTGGCCGCTGAGGCGTGGAACACCGCGAAGAACGGCTTGCTCGCTGCCCTCGCCGATCCCGAGAGCGGCCTCCGACGCCGCGCCGTGCAGGCCCTGCAGGAGGTCGGGGAGCGCCTCACGACCGACACCGCGCTGCAGAACCGCGTCGACACGTGGGTATCGGACGCCGCGGTCTTCCTCGTCGACCGCTACCGGCACGACATCGCCTCGATCATCACCGACACCGTCGAACGCTGGGACCCGGCGGAGACGACGGAGAAGATCGAGCTCATGGTCGGCCGCGACCTGCAGTACATCCGTTTGAACGGCACGTTCGTCGGCGCCCTGGCCGGTCTCGTCATCTTCTCCATCGCGCACGCCCTGATCCCCGGCGTCTGACCATGCCCTCGTCCTCCCGACCGCTGAGCCACGATCCCCTCTGGCCCCGAGCCAGGTCCTGGCCTGCCTTCGACGGCACCGCC
>NZ_QOAY01000309.1:8250-8628 GCF_003314775.1 Microbacterium sp. H6
CGCCGTGCTCGTCGGGGTGCCGACCTGGCGCACCTCGCTCTCCCCGACCGGTGCGCACGCGACGCCCACGGCGATCCGCGCGGCTCTCCCCCGCTACGGCACCGCGCTGATGGGACCGCCGGTGATCGAGCTCGACGAGGTGCTGCGCATCGCCGACGCCGGCGACATCGCCGATCCTGACGGCTCCGCCGGTGAGGCCAGGGTCATCTCCCGCGTGCGCGAGCTCGCCGCCGCTTCGAAACTCGTGATCGCCCTCGGCGGCGACAACTCGCTCACCTATCCCGTGGCGCTCGGTGCCGAAGCGACGGGACTGATCACGTTCGACGCCCACTTCGACCTGCGCGACGGCATCTCGAACGGCACTCCCGTGCGGCGCCT
>NZ_QOAY01000309.1:8730-8994 GCF_003314775.1 Microbacterium sp. H6
TCGCCGACTTCGCGAACTCCGCCGCCTACGCCCGACGCGCAGCCGAGTGGGGCATCCGTGTCATCCCCCTCGACGAGCTCCGCCGCCGCGGAATCGACGATGTCGTCGCGGAGGCCGTGGAGGTCGCCGGTTCCGGAGCCGATGCGCGCATCCATCTCGACATCGACGTCGACGTCTGCGACCGGTCGGTCGCGCCGGGCTGCCCGGCGAGCGTGCCCGGCGGTCTGCAGGCGTGGGAGCTGCGCGCCCTCAGCAGGGCCGTCG